>JAEWJG010000377.1 GCA_023386675.1 Actinomycetes bacterium | reverse complement strand
ATGCTGTACCTCGCGATGGAGGACTTCCGCATCGACATCATGGTCGGCAAGGGCGCGGGCGCCACCTCCATCCCGCTCGACCTCGCGCCGTTCACGCTCGTGGGCGCGACGACGCGCTCCGGTCTGCTGCCCAACCCGCTGCGCGACCGCTTCGGCTTCACCGCGCACCTCGAGTTCTACGACGACGCCGAGCTGACGCAGGTGCTGTCGCGCGCCGCCGCGATGCTGGAGTTCGACATCGACCGGGAAGCGCTGGCCGAGATCGCCGGGCGCTGCCGCGGCACCCCGCGCATCGCCAACCGGCTGCTGCGACGGGTGCGCGACTACGCGCTCGTCCACGGTGGCCGGGGCGATGTGGATGCCGTGCGCGCCGCCCTAGAGCTCTACGATGTCGACCCGCTGGGCCTCGACCGGCTGGACCGCGCGGTCCTGCACGCGATCCTCGAGCGCTTCGACGGGGGACCGGTGGGCCTCAACACCCTCGCGGTATCTGTCGGCGAAGAGGCCGAGACGATAGAATCTGTGGTCGAACCGTTCCTCGTGCGCATCGGTCTGCTGACCCGGACCCCGCGCGGGCGGGTGGCGACGCCGGCAGCGTGGAGGCACCTGGGGATCCCCAGCCGGGCGCAGGGGTCCTCCCAGCCTCCGACGTTGATCGATGACATATAATCCAACCTGGCCGTTCGGCCAACCCCCTTGCTCCCCATTGAAAGGTTCGGCAAAGCCTCATGGCCTTTGACCCGTTGACCATCCTGATGGTCGTCATCCTGGCGGCCCTCGTCTTCTTCATGTTCCGGAACAGCCGGAAGCGCCGCAAGGAGCAGGAGGAGACCCGTTCCAAGATGGTGCCCGGCGCCGAGGTCATGACCAACTTCGGCCTGTACGGCACCCTCCTGTCGGTCGATGAGGAGAACAACTCGGCCGTGATCGAGACCAGCCCCGGCCACACCGTGAAGGTGCACCGCCAGGTGCTCGCCCGCGTGGTCGAGCCGAAGGACGCCGTCACCGAGACCGGCGACGACGCCGCGCCGGCCGTCGAGCTGAACGAGGACCACGCCATCCCGGCCGACGGCACCGACGCCGCGACCCCGGAGTACGGTGAGCGCCTCGACGAGGCCGCCAAGAAGCGCTCGCAGAACGACGACTGACCCATTCCCTGTGCTCCGGCGCCCGATCGCGCCGGAGCACTCGTAGAAAGCTGAGTACCTAGGTGGCAAAGTCGACCCCGGTCAAGAAAGCCTGGCGTTCGCTGACATGGCTCGGCGTGCTCGTGGTGGTGCTCCTCGGCACCCTCACGGCCGGCGTCCTGTTCAGCAATGCGACCTGGCTGCCCAAGCTCGCCCTCGACCTCGAGGGCGGCACCCAGATCATCCTCGCCCCGCAGGTCGAGAACGGTCAGTCGGTGCAGCAGCAGCAGCTCGACCAGGCGGTCTCGATCATCCGCCAGCGCATCGACGCGTCCGGCGTGTCCGAGGCCCAGATCTCGACCGAGGGCTCGCGCAACATCGTGGTCTCGCTGCCGGGCAAGCCGGACCAGGCGACGCTCGACCGTGTGAAGTCGTCCGCCCGCCTCGACTTCCGCCCGGTGCTCGTCGCCGGCGGGCCGACCAACGAGGTCGTCGGCGCCGACGGCAAGTCCACGCCCGCTCCGACGCCGGCCCCCGGCCTCGCGTCGACGCCGTCGACCAAGCCGACGAACGGCAGCGACCTCGCGTGGGTCACCCCGAAGCTGCAGGCGGAGTTCGAGGCCTACGACTGCAAGGCGAACGCGAGCAAGACGTCGAGCTCGGCGCCGACCGACCAGCCCCTCATCACCTGCGACGACCAGAACCAGGTCAAGTACCTGCTCGGCCCGGTCGAGGTGAAGGGCCAGGACATCAAGGACGCGTCCGCCGGCCTCGTCCAGAGCTCGCAGGGCGTGACCACCGGCCAGTGGGCCGTCAACATCGTCTTCAACGACGCCGGGACGAAGGCGTTCTCGGACGTCACCACCCGTCTCGTCGCCGAGAAGGGGTCGCAGAACCAGTTCGCGATCGTGCTCGACGGCAAGGTCATCTCGGCCCCGACGACGCAGGCGGCGATCACGGACGGCAAGCCGCAGATCACCGGAAACTTCACGGAGACGACGTCGAAGGCCCTCGCCGACCAGCTGAAGTTCGGCGCACTGCCGTTCAGCTTCAAGGTGCAGAGCCAGGACACGATCTCGGCGACCCTCGGAACCTCTCAGCTCCTCAGCGGTCTGCTCGCCGGTTTGATCGGCCTCATCCTGGTCGCCATCTACACGTTCTTCCAGTACCGCTTGCTCGGCCTCGTCACGATGTTCTCGCTCGTCGTCGCCGGTGTGCTCACCTGGCTGACGATCTCGCTGCTGTCGTGGCACTACGACTACCGCCTGTCGCTCGCCGGCGTCGCGGGTCTGATCGTCGCGATCGGCTTCACGGCCGACTCGTTCATCGTCTACTTCGAGCGAATACGAGACGAGCTGCGCGACGGGCGCGGGCTCGAGTCCGCCGTGGAGGCGGGCTGGGGACGCGCACGGCGCACGATCTACGCGTCGAAGGCCACCAACCTCCTGGCCGCCGTCGTGCTCTACGTGCTGACCGCCGCCAACGTCCGCGGGTTCGCTTTCACGCTGGGACTGACGACGATCATCGACGTCATCGTGGTGCTGCTGTTCACGCACCCGACGCTGCAGCTGCTGGCGCGCACGCGCTTCTTCAGCTCGGGCCACCCGCTCTCGGGCCTCGACCCGCAGGCGCTCGGCGCCGTGTACCGGGGGGCGGCGAAGTTCCGCGCGCCGACGGCCACCGTAGGTGCAGGCACCGCCGCTCGCAGCAGCAAGGAGGCGGCTCGCCGCCAGACGATCGCCGAGCGCAAAGCGGCCGAGCTCGCCGGCGCGTCGACGTCCTCCGATCGTGGCTCCGAAGGGAAGGACTCCTGATGGCCAGCCGTCTCGTCAAGTTCGGTAACGACCTCTACACCGGCGCCCGATCGATCGACTTCGTCGGCCGACGGAAGATCTGGTACACCATCGCCGCCGTCATGGTGGTCATCTCGATCCTGATCCCGGTCGTCCGGGGCGGGTTCAACTTCTCGATCGAGTTCCGCGGGGGCTCCCAGTTCACGGTGAGCAACGTCTCGAGCACCGACACCGGGAAGGCGCAGAGCGCCGTCGCGAGCGTCGTGCCGAGCGCTGTCACCCACGTCAGCGTGGTCGGCAACAACGCGGTCCGCGCGCAGACCGACCAGCTCTCCGAGTCCCAGACCCGCGAGGTGTCCGACGCGCTGGCGAAGGCCTACGGCGTCGACGCGAACGAAGTCTCCGCGACGTTCATCGGCCCCTCGTGGGGTGCGGACGTGACGCAGCAGACCATCCAGGGCCTCGTGGTGTTCCTGCTCCTCGCGTTCATCGCGATGGCGCTGTACTTCCGCACCTGGAAGATGTCGGCTGCCGCGATCGTCTCGCTGTTCCACGACCTCATCATCACGGCCGGCGTCTACGCGCTCGTCGGGTTCGAGATCTCGCCGGCGACCATGATCGGCTTCCTGACCATCCTCGGCTACTCGCTGTACGACACCGTCGTGGTGTTCGACAAGGTGCGAGAGAACACCAAGGAGGAGCTGGAGCTGACCCGCCGGACGTTCCCGGAGGCGGTCAACCTCGCGGTCAACCAGACGCTTGTGCGCTCGATCAACACGGCGGTCGTCGCGGTGCTGCCGGTCGCGTCCATCCTGTTCATCGGCGCGTACGCCCTCGGTGCGGCCACGCTGCGCGACATCTCGCTCGCGCTGCTCATCGGCATCATCGTCGGTACCTACTCGACGATCTTCCTGGCCGCCCCGATGTACTCGCAGTTCCGCGAGAAGGAGCCGGCGATCCGGAAGCACGACCAGAAGGTGCTCGCGATCCGGCCGAAGGCCGCCGTCAAGCCCGACGTCGTCGCGACGGCCGCGGAGTAGCGCGACCGCATGACCGACGCCTCCGCTCCCACCGGCTTCCTGCCCGAGGACGAGGTGTCGGCCGCGCGTGCGCGCGAGCTCGCCGACGCGGGCTCCGCGTGGCTGCTCGATGTCCGCGAGCCCTTCGAGTGGGAGGCGGGCCACGCGCCCGGCGCCCACCACATCCCGCTGGGCGAGCTGGGAGACCGGCAGCACGAGTTGCCGGAGGACCAGCAGATCCTCGTGGTCTGCCGCAGCGGTCACCGCTCGCGCATGGTGACCGATGCCCTGAACGAGGCGAACTACCCGGCGGCCAATGTCGCGGGCGGGATGGGCGCCTGGCAGGCGTCCGGGGGCCCGGTCCAGCGCGACGACGGTACGCCAGGAGCGATCGCCTAGGCCCCGAAACGTTCACCGTGACGGAACGGTGAGTTTCAGCGACCATAATGGACGGAAGGAGGCGCGCATGGTTGACACGACGACATCGCAGAGCGCTTCCCTGCGCCGCCTGGTGCCACGCATCTTCTCGCGGGCACAGCCGTCCGGCGCGGTCGACACCCTGATCCGCACGGTGCGCATGCACCACCCGAAGGCCGACCTTTCGCTCATCGAGCGCGCGTACGCCGTGGCCGAGCGCGCTCACCGCGGCCAGAAGCGCCGCTCGGGCGAGCCCTACATCACGCACCCGGTGGCCGTCGCGCAGATCATCGCCGACCTCGGCATCGGCGCCAAGACCATCGCTGCAGCGCTTCTCCACGACACAGTCGAGGACACCGAGTACACCCTCGACGAACTGCGCGATCAGTTCGGCGACGAGATCGCCATGCTGGTCGACGGCGTCACCAAGCTCGACAAGGTCAAGTACGGCGACAGCGCCCAGGCCGAGACGGTCCGCAAGATGATCGTCGCGATGTCGAAGGACATCCGGGTGCTGATCATCAAGCTGGCCGACCGCCTGCACAACGCCCGCACCTGGGGCTTCGTGCCGGCCGCGTCTGCGACCCGCAAGGCGACCGAGACCCTGGAGATCTACGCTCCGCTCGCGCACCGCCTCGGCATCCAGGCGATCAAGTGGGAGCTCGAGGACCTCTCGTTCGCCGTGCTCTACCCGAAGCTGTACGCCGAGATCGAGAGCCTCGTGAAGCAGCGCACGCCGGAGCGCGAGCGCCTCGTGCAGCACGTCATCGACGCGATCAACGACGACCTGAAGTCCGCCAAGATCCGCGGCAAGGTCGTCGGGCGGCCCAAGCAGTACTACTCGATCTACCAGAAGATGGTCGTGCGCGGCCGCGAGTTCGACGACATCTACGACCTCGTAGGCATCCGCGTGCTGGTCAACACCGTGCGCGATTGCTACGCCGTGCTCGGCCAGATCCACGCGCGCTGGACGCCGATGCCCGGCCGGTTCAAGGACTTCATCGCGACTCCGAAGTTCAACCTGTACCAGTCGCTGCACACGACCGTGATCGGTCCGCAGGGCCGCCCGGTCGAGATCCAGATCCGCACCGAGGAGATGCACCAGCGAGCCGAGTTCGGTGTGGCCGCGCACTGGAAGTACAAGGAGCAGACCACCGGCAAGAGCGCGGGCGGACCGGGCAAGAACGACACCGACCTCGCCTGGCTCGCTCACATCTCCGACTGGCAGGCCGAGACCGCAGATCCGAGCGAGTTCCTCGACTCGCTCCGGTTCGAGATCGGTGCGAAGGAGGTCTACGTCTTCACGCCGAAGGGCCGGGTCATCGGCCTGCCCGCGGGTGCGACGCCGGTCGACTTCGCGTACGCCGTCCACACCGAGGTGGGCCACCGCACCATGGGCGCCAAGGTCAACGGACGTCTGGTGCCGCTGGAGAGCAGCCTCAACACCGGCGACGTCGTCGAGATCTTCACCTCCAAGAACCCCGATTCCGGCCCCAGCCAGGACTGGCTCAACTTCGTCAAGAGCCCGCGTGCGCGCAACAAGATCCGCCAGTGGTTCACCAAGGAGCGCCGCGACGAGGCGATCGAGCAGGGCAAGGATGCGATCGCACGCGCGATGCGCAAGCAGAACCTGCCGCTGCAGAAGCTGATGACGCAGGACGCGCTGGTCGAGGTCGCGTCGTCGCTCAAGTACCCGGATGTCTCCGCCCTCTATGCTGCCATCGGCGAGGGTCACATCTCGACGCAGTCGGTGATCGAGAAGGTCCTGGCCTCGCTGCAGACCGACGTGGAGTCGGACGGCGAACTCGAGATCCCGGTCAAGGGGCGCCGTCAGCTCCGCAACAGCGACTC
>JAEWJG010000335.1 GCA_023386675.1 Actinomycetes bacterium | reverse complement strand
GAGTCGGCGCGCGGCGCGTGCGCGCCGCGCGTGAGCGACTCGAAGTGCCGAACGGCGTCGAACGGGATGACGATGTTGCGCCGTCCGCGGATGATCTGGTCGAGCCCCAGCACGACGTCGCTCCCCGTGAGCTGGAAGCGCTCGTCGAACCCGCCGACCTCCTCGAAGAGCTCGCGGCGGATGCCGACGCACGCCGCCGTGACGGCCAGCGTGTCGCGGTACCAGCGCACGGGGCCGATCAGCGAGTCCTCCTCCGGGCGCATCCCGGCGAAGAGATTGGCGGCGAAACCGCCGGGGCCGATCATGACCCCGCCGTGCTGCACCAGGCCCTCGGCGGTGCGCAGCTGGAAGCCGACGGTTCCGACGCCCTCGCGGTGCAGCATCCCGACCAGCTCGCGCAGCCAGCCCGCGTCGACGATCTCGGTGTCGTCGTTGAGGAAGACCAGCACCTCTCCGTCCGTCCCCCGAGCGGTGACCGTGTTGACGCGGGAGTAGTTGAACGGCTCCTCCGTCCACCAGACGTGGCGAACCGGAACGCCCGCGTCGAGCCCGGCGTACCAGGCCTCGTTCTCCTCCGTCTCGCCGCCGTTGTCGACCACCGTGATGTCGAACGCCGGATAGTCGGTGGTCGCAAGGCTCGGCAGCAGGCGCTCCAGGTTGGCCCGGGAGTGCCGCGTCGGGATCACGATGGATACGGTGGGCCAGCGCTCCGGCTCGAAGCGCACGCGGACGATGCCGGAGTCCACCTCGGCCGTGGCGGCCTCGCCGCGGTCGCGCAGGGCCCGGCCCACCATCGCCGCGTCCTCCGCCGTGGCCGGGGCGGCCGGCTCGACCGGGACGGACAGCAGCACGTGCGGCACACGGCCGACGGACGCGTCGCTCAGCTCCGAGCGCAGCAGCAGCCGCCAGATCCCGTGGTCGTCGAGGGTGACGCCGCTCGCGCTGCGGGCATCCTGCACCCGGATGGCGAACGCACGGCCGAAGTAGTTGACGCCGAGCATGATCTCTGGCGACCAGATCGGCCGGAACAGCGGGGACACGCGGTCGCCCTCTGCGGTCAGCCGGTCGGAGTCGAAGGCGATCACGCGGCGCACGGGGTCGACGCGGTGCTCCTTCGCCACCTGCTCCAGCGCGTGCGGGTCGAGCACCGAGCCCGACTTCAGGAACAGCACGAAGTCCTCGGCAACGTCGGGCAGCACCTCGCGCAGCGGGGTCCCGGTGGGCAGCACGAGCGACCGCGGCTCCAGCGCGACCTGCGCCGCGATGCTCGCCTCGGTCGCCGCGACGCGGGCCGCCTCCTCCTCGTCGCCGGGTCCCGATGTCTCGACGATGACGAGGAAGGTGGTGGTCTGCCCGGCCGGCAGCGGTTCGAGCGGCGGCTGCTGAGCGCGCCACTCGGCGTAGTCGGTCAGGCCGGGGCCGTGGTCGACGGGCTCCGGCTCGGGCACAGGGCTGCGCAGCTCGGAGCGGAACGTGCGCGCGGCGTCCTTGCCGGCGCGAAGCACCTTCCCCGGGCCGGACTGCTCCGGGAACAGCCGGCCGAGCGCGCGCTGTGCGTGGCTCATCCATGGGTTCATCCGGGCAAGTCTAGCCGGGAGGGTGCCGATTCCCTCCCGCCTAGACTGGGTGCGAAGGAGGCTCCGTGAGACTAGCGATGACCCTGATGGTGCGCGACGAGGCCGACATCGTCGGTGCGATGATCGACCACCATCTGGCCCAGGGCGTCGACACGCTCATCGTCACCGACAACGGCTCGGCCGACGGCACCACCGAGTTGCTGGAGCAGTACGCCGCCGATGGGCGGATCGTCCTCCACCACGACCCGGAGCACCGCAAGCAGCAGGCGGTCACCGTGACGCGCATGGCGCGCGAGGCGGCCACCGAGCACGGCGCCGACTGGGTGATCAACGCGGACGCCGACGAGTTCTGGCTGCCGCGCTCCGACGGCCTCACCCTCAAGCAGGCGTTCGAGGGCATCCCGACGAGCATCCAGGCGTTCGACGTCCCGGTCCACGACATGATCGGCCCGGCCGCGCTGGCGGGCACGGGCCTGCAGCGCCTCACCTATCGCGACCTCCGCTCGACGGAGGCCCTGCACCGCGTGGGGCTCAAGGCGCACGCCACGCACGACGCCGTCCACATCGGCGACCCGCAGATCGAGGTCGTGCAGGGCAACCACTTCGTGAGCCTCCCGAACCGCGGTCCCGTCCCCGAGGGCTTCGAGGTGGAGGTGCTGCACTTCCCGTGGCGCTCGTGGGAGCAGTACAGCCGCAAGGTGCGCAACGCGGGCAGCGCCTACGAGAACTCCGAGCTGACACCGAGCCCGAACCACCACGGGATGCGCGACTACCGGCGCCTGCTCGCCGGCGTGCTCTATCCCCTCTACCTCTGCCGCCACCCCGACGAGGAGGAGCTGGCCGCCGGCGTCGCCCGCGGCGAGTACGTGCTCGACGCGCGCGTCGCCGAGCGCGTCCCCTCTCCCGTTCCCGACCGGCCGGTGGACGGTGTGACCGAGCCGGTGGACCGCGCGATCGGCCTCGCCCTCGCCGACCTCGACGCGCGGCTCGCGCAGGAACGCGACGACCGCTCGCGCGCCGAGGCGGAGCTGTACGCCGCCCGCGAGGAGAACCGCGCGCTGCACGAACAGCTCGCCGCGATGCGCGCCCGCCGGATCGTGCGGCTGACCGACCGGGCCGCGCGCCTGCTCCCCCGCCGGCGCTGAGAGTCCGCACAGGCCGCCGCTCTCACACCGATCTCCGGACTCGGGGTGGTAACCTGCCCAGCGGCTTTCGTGCTCGGCGCTTTACCCGTACGCGGGCGAGAGGCCTCCCCGCGGCGTCGCCTCCCTTCGGTCAAGCCCGGACCGCAGGAGGACGGCCCGCCAGACGACGCAGAAGGAGCACCATGCCGACCACCGATCCGACCGCACGACGGCGCATCCTCGTCGTGACCCCGGACACGCTGGGCGAGCTCATGGCGGGCCCCGCCATCCGCGCGTGGGAGATCGCCAAGGCGCTCAGCGCGGTCGGCGACGTGCGCCTGATCTCGACCACCCGCGTGGCCGACATCTCGGACGACCGGTTCCACGTGGCCTTCGCCGACGATGCCGCCCTCCGCGCCCACGTCGACTGGGCCGACGTGCTCGTCTTCCAGGGCCACATCCTGCGCAGCCACCCGTGGATCAAGGCGACCGACACCATGATCGTCGCCGACATCTACGACCCCATGCACCTGGAACAGCTGGAGCAGGGCAAGGACTTCTCGCCCGAGCAGCGGCTCGCCGTCGCGATCGACACCGTCGAGGTGCTGAACGACCAGCTGGAGCGCGCCGACTTCCTGGTCTGCGCGTCCGAGAAGCAGCGCGACTTCTGGCTCGGCCAGCTCGCGGGGCTCGCCCGCATCAACCCGGCGACCTACGACCGCGACCCGAGCCTCCGCTCCCTGCTCGACATCGCGCCGTTCGGCGTGCAGAACGAGCCGCCGGTGCAGAAGCGGCACGGGATCAAGGGGACGGTCCCCGGCATCGGCCCGGACGACAAGGTGATCGTCTGGGGCGGCGGCATCTACAACTGGTTCGACCCGCTCACCCTCATCGAGGCGGTCGCGGTCGCGCGGAAGGCGCACCCGGACCTGCGGCTGTTCTTCCTCGGCGCCGCTCATCCCAACCCCAACATCCCGACGATGCGGATGGCCGTCCAGGCCCGCGAGCGCGCCGACGCCCTGGGCCTCACCGGCGAGGCCGTGTTCTTCAACCAGTCCTGGGTGCCGTACGCGGACCGCGCCGACTACCTGCTCGATGCCGACCTCGGCGTCAGCACGCACTACGAGCACCTGGAGACGGCGTTCAGCTTCCGGACGCGCATCCTCGACTACCTGTGGGCCTCGCTCCCGATCATCAGCACCGACGGGGACACGTTCGCCGGCATCATCCGCGACCACGATCTCGGCCGCGTCGTGCCGCCGGAGGACGTGGAGGCGCTGGCCGCCGCGATCGAGGAGCTGCTCTACGACGGCGACGCGCGCGCCCGCATCGCGGGCAACATCGCCGCGTACGCCCGGGAGCACACCTGGGAGCACACCCTGCGCCCGCTCGTCGCATATTGCGCCGACCCGACCCCGGCGCCCGACCGCGTCGCCGGGATCGTCTCCGAGCGCACGCGCATCACGAACGACCTGCGCACGCGCATCCGCGGGCTCGAGACCAGCTCGTCCTGGCGCCTCACCCGGCCGCTGCGGGCGGCCTCGCACTGGGTCTCCGCCAAGCGCCGCAAGCTATAATCCATCGAATGCCCGAAGAGATTGACGACTGAATGACTGCACTGGATCGATATCATGCGCTCTCGCAAGAGCGGATGGTGACGGTCAGCGGCGACGAGAAATCCAGCGGCTCCTGGGCCGCCCTGCGGGACATCCTGCGCCACCGCGAGCTCCTCTCGCTTCTCGTCCGCCGCGACCTCAAGTCGCGCTACAAGGACAGCGTCCTCGGATTCGTGTGGACCCTGGTCCGCCCGCTGACCCAGCTGCTCATCTACGCGATCGTCATCGGCAAGGTCCTCGGCGCGGCAAAGGGCATCCCGGACTTCGCCATCTACGTGTTCACCGGCCTGACGGCCTACGGACTGTTCAGCGAGATCATCGGCGGCACGACCGCGTCGATCGTCGGCAACGCCGGCCTGATCAAGAAGATCTACCTGCCGCGCGAGATCTTCCCGCTCGCGAGCGTCGGATCCGCCGGCTTCAACTTCCTCATCCAGTTCGGAATCCTCCTGGCCGCGACGATCGCGATCGGCAAGCCGCCGTTGCATGCGGAGACGTGGTACCTCATCCCGTCGGTCCTCCTCCTGCTGCTTTACGGCACGGCCTTCGGTCTGCTGCTGTCCGCGGTCAACGTCTACCTGCGCGACATCCAGTACCTGGTGGAAGTCGTCCTCCTGCTGCTGCTCTGGGCCTCGCCTATCGTCTACTCCTGGAAGATGGTCGCCGTCGCCCTCGGGCACAGCATCTGGCTCGACATCTACACCGACAACCCGATCACCCTGGCGGTCCTCGGGTTCCAGAAGGCGATGTGGGTCGGCGGCCAGGGCACCGCGGTGTACCCCGACTTCCTGCTCGGCCGCATGGTCATCGCCTTCGTGATCGGCCTGTTCCTCCTGTTCGGCTTCCAGCGGGTGTTCTCACGCCTGCAGGGCAACTTCGCGCAGGTGGTGTGATGACGACGGATGCGACGACGGCCCGCGAGGCCGCGAACGAGTACGAGACTCCGGAGATCGTCCGGGTCGCCGATGTCTCCAAGCGCTTCGTGATCCGCAAGGACAACTCCCTCAAGGAGCGGCTGACCGGCTTGGGCCGGGGGCGGCAGCACCGCGAGGAGTTCTGGGCGCTCCGGGATGTGTCCATCACCATCCAGGCCGGGCACACGGTGGCGTTGATCGGGCACAACGGCTCCGGCAAGAGCACCCTGCTGAAGGTCATCGGCGGCATCATCGACCCGTCGAGCGGCAGCGTCGCGCGTCGCGGCCGCATCGCCGCGCTCCTGGAGCTGGG
>JAEWJG010000323.1 GCA_023386675.1 Actinomycetes bacterium | reverse complement strand
GTGTGATCGCGACGTTTTCCCTGTGCTCGACGGCTGCTAGGCCAGTGCGTCCTCGAGGAGGTGGATGAGGGCGTCGAGCTGGACCGAGTCGGCCGAGCCGAGCTCCACATCGCTGCCGTCGAGGGCGCGCGCCGCGAGCCCCTGCTTCGCGTCGATCAGCTCCGCGATCTTGGAGTCGATGGTCTGCGCGGCGATGATCCGCCACGCCGTGACGGGCTCCTCCTGGCCGATGCGGTGGACGCGGTCGATCGCCTGGGTCTGCTCGGCGGCCGTCCACGACAGCTCGGCCAGGACCACGTTGGACGCGGCCTGCAGGTTGAGGCCGACGCCGGCCGCGGTCAGCGAGCACACCGCGACCGCGACCTCCGGGTCGTTGTTGAACGCGTCGATCTCCTTCTGGCGCGCCAGCGCGGACTGGTCGCCGCGGATCGAGATCGTCTTGAGGTCGCGGGCCGCGAACGCCTCTTCCGCCGCATCCATCACGTCGATGTGCTTGGCGAAGAAGACGACCTTGCCGACCGAGCGCGCCAACTGCGCGGTGTAGTCGGACGCCAGCCCGGCCTTCGCCTGTCCGATCTTGCGGACCATGGTGAAGACGTTGTCGCCGGTCTTGGCCGACTTCGACTCCTCCAGCTCCGACTGGGCGACCAGGCGGATGAGGTGGCGGCGGTGCGCCTCGTCGTCGCCCTCGAACGTGTCGGGACGGCCGGCCGCCGCGGCGCGGTGGTACTTGGCCACGAGGCGGGCGGCGAGCTCCTTCTCGGCCTGGCGGATGGAGCGGCCGAGCTCGTCGTCCAGCTCCACCGGCAGGTCGACGACCCGGCGGCTCGGCAGGTCGGCGGCGACGTCGATCTTGCGGCGGCGCACGATTCCCATGTCAATGACGGACTCGCGGGCTGCGGCGTAGAAGCCGAAGTCGGCCGGGGTCAGGCCGGTCTCCTCCAGGTGCTCCATGAGCTGCGCGGTCGGCTTGTTCCCGTCGATCCAGCCGAGGAACTGCCAGATCGCCTTGAAGTCGTCGATGTCGTTGATGAGCGGCGTACCGGTCAGCGCGATCATCAGCGGGTCGGGCGTGGAGTGGCGGATGGCGTCGGCGAGCCCGAGCACCAGGCGCGAGCGCTGCGAGTGCAGGTTCTTGATGAAGTGCGCTTCGTCGACGACCATCCCCTTGAAGCCGAGCGTGCTCAGCCAGGAGAGGTGCCGGTCGAGGACCTCGTAGTTGACGATGACGACGTCGGCGAACGCATCCAGTCCCTCGCCGTCGCCGTGGATGACGGTGGCCCGGCGGTGCGGCGTCCAGCGCTCGACCTCGCGCGCCCAGTTCATCTTGACGACGTTGGGAACGACCGCGAGCAGCGGGTACGCGCCCGCGACGGAGGCGGCGAGCAGCGACTGCGCGGTCTTCCCGAGGCCCGGCTCGTCGGCGAGGAGGAAGGACCGGTGGCCCTGGCGGACGCTCTCGATGAAGCGCGACTGGTGGTGCATCAGCTCCAGCCCGCTCGGCGAGTAGCGGTCGATCGGCGGTGCCGGCGGCAGTTCCATGCTGGCCGCCTGGCCGCCTGCGCCGTACTCGAACGACTTGAACAGCGGGCCCAGCAGCTCCCACGAGTCGAGGCGGCGGCGCGGCGTCGGCGCCGCGGGCTCGAGCCGCGAGAGGTCGGGCGCGAGGAACGGGTTGGACAGCTGCCGCGCCTTCACCGACGGCGGCACGACCTGCTTCTCGGCGAGCTCCGGCGGGATCACGCTGTCCTGCTTCGGAGCAGGGCGCTCGATCGTGATGATGAGATCGTCGGGCGACAGCTCCGTGCCCGACTCGAGCAGCCAGTCACGGCGCATCTTCTGCGCGGTCGCGCTCGACGCGGTCTCGCTCTCGAGCAGCGAGATCAGCGAGGTGTCGCGCGCCGCGGTCTTGGCGAGGATGGTGGCGATGCCGTCGAGGCGCTTCAGCTGCTCGGCGCGGGCGGCGTCGCTGAGCTCCGTGTCGGCCTTCGCGCGGGCGCGCTCTTCGCGCATGAGGAAGGCGATCACCTGGAACTTCGTGCGGTTGGTCGGCCCGAGCTTCTTGCCGTCGGCCGCCTTCGCCTCGACCTCGCGAACCTTGCGAGCGAGCACGGGGATGAGCCCGTCGTTGTTGGCGTGCCGGTTCTTCCGCTGCTGCGGCCTGGTCGGGCTGGTGCGCTGACCGGAACGAGACATGGTCCTCCAGTGGAGGCGCCGCGCGCGGACTCCGGGCACGACGCCGATGGTCATGAGGCCGGCGGGGCGGCGAGCTTCGGGAACCGAGTGGTCCGGGCTCGACGCGGTGACGCCGGGAGCGCGACGCAGGACGGCCGCGCAGCATCCATTCTACCGGCTGCGGAGCCGTTCAGCGACGAGTGTCGGCGGGGATCTTGATCAGGAGCGCGGCGACGACGAAGACGGCCGCCGCAGCCAGACTCAGCAGCGGCAGCGCACCGCCGATCGCGGTGATCGGCCAGACCGGATTCCACAGCACGGCGATCGGGATGAGGCCCGCCAGCCACCACCACTGCTTGGCCTGCCCGGCGAACACGCAGAGGATCAGCGCGAGGATGCTGACCGCGTACCGGACGTAGAGGTACCAGTCGCCGGGAAGCGCCAACCCGAACAGCAGGATCAGCGCCCCGAGCATCCCGGGCGCGAGCGCGGCACGGCTGAAGGCGGGCTGCTGCGGCGTATGGGGACGGGACACGGGATCCCAGTCTACGCGGCTGCGGACATGGTGCGCCCGCCCGGGTTTCGGAGACGTCCTCTCCGGCCCGGGCGGGCGACGTGGTGGTGCAGTGCTGTGGTGCAGGCTGCCGGTCAGAGCGATCCCCGGCGGAGCAGGAACGCGCACGGCGGCGCGTCGGAGCCGACGCGCACGGTGACCGCGGAGTCGCGGGCGAGCTCCAGGAACGGCTCCCGTTCGAGGCGGGTCATGGGGACGCGGCGGAGTTCGGCGTCCGACGCGATCCCGTTCACCGCGAACGCGACGTCGGGTACGTCGTAGGGCTCGTCGGCAAGGTCGAGGAACACGATCGGGGACGCGTCGTCCTGATCGAGCGGGAACACGGAGAGGATCGCCTCGGCGGCGGCCTCCGTGGTGACGTCGTCCCCGAGGTGGACGACGGGTGACGTGATCCGGTCTTCGGGATAGCCGCTGCCCACGAGGGTCAGCGTCTCGCCATCTCTCATGGCGTCGAGAGCGCTCAAGAGCGCGCCGGACAGCAGTGGGCTGAGGTTCTTCAGCAAAGTCGGGCCTTTCCTGTTAAACGAATATTTCTCAACCCCTCCCTGGAGGATAGACCTCCCGGTATGTCCACCCCTATCCCCCATTAGGGGGTATCACCGCGCCGGTGTGCGCGAAACGACCGTGTGCCTACCCCTCTGGGGTATGGGCGTCGCGGGCTTATCCTGAGGGGATGATCGCGGACATCAAGAAGCGCGCCCTCCACCGCACGCGCATCCTCGAGGGCCAGCTGCGGGGGCTCGAGAAGATGATCGAGAACGAGGACTACTGCATCGACATCATCACGCAGTCGCTGGCCATCCAGAAGTCGCTCGGATCGCTCAACCGCCTGCTGGTCGAGAACCATCTGCGCACTCACGTCACCGAGGCGTTCGAGGAGGGCGGCAGCGCGGCGGACGACGCGATCGTCGAGCTGCTGAAGATCTACGAGCTCTCCAACAACCGGGGCTGACGGAATGGCCGAGGAGCTGATCCGCATCGTCCGCGGCGACATCACCGACGAGAGCGTGGATGCGATCGTCAACGCCGCCAACACCTCGCTGCTCGGCGGGGGCGGCGTCGACGGGGCCATCCACCGTCGCGGCGGCCCGAGCATCCTGGCGGCCACGAAGGAGCTGCGCGCCACCACCCTCCCCGACGGGCTGCCGACCGGCCAGGCCGTCGCCACGACCGCGGGCGACCTCGCCGCGAAGTGGGTCATCCACACGGTCGGACCGGTGTGGTCGTCCCACGAGGACCGCACCCCGCTGCTGCAGAACGCGTACCGGTCGTCGCTGCGGGTCGCGCGGGAGCTCGGGGCGCGGACGGTGGCGTTCCCCGCGATCTCGGCCGGCGTCTACGGGTGGCCGATGGACGACGCCGCGCGCATCGCGATCAGCACCGTCCGCGCGGTGCTGTCGTCGGGCGTCGGTTCGGTCGAGCACGTGCGGTTCGTGCTGTTCAACGACGAGGCGTTCGACGCCTTCCGCGAAGCGGCCGGCGAGTGACGGGCCAGGACGACACGGAGGTGCTGGAGCGCTTCCGGACGCTGCTGCGCATCCCGACGATGTCGCGCACCCCGGTCGCTGAGACCGATTGGGCGGCATTCGACCGGTTCGTGGATGCGCTGCCCGCGCTGTATCCGGCGCTGCACGGCGCCCTCGAGCGCGAGCAGCACGGTCACTCGCTGCTGTACCGCTGGCGCGGGCACGGCACCGGCGCCCCCACCGTGCTGATGGCCCACTACGACGTCGTGCCGGCCACCGGCGAGGGATGGACGCATCCGCCGTTCGACGCCACGGTCACCGGCGACGGCGGGCAGCGGCTGCTCTGGGGGCGTGGTGCGATCGACGACAAGGGCGCGGTGGTCGCCATCCTGGAAGCGGTGGAGGCGCTGGTCCGGTCGGGCTTCGAGCCGGCGGACGACGTCTACCTGAGCTTCGGGCACGACGAGGAGACCGTCGGATCGGGCGCCACGCGCATCGCCGCAGTGCTCGCCGAGCGCGGCATCCGCCCCGCGCTCGTGCTCGACGAGGGCGGCGCGATCGTCGAAGGGATCTTCCCGGGCGTCGCGAAGCCGATCGCCGTGATCGGCGTCAGCGAGAAGGGCATCGCCAGCGTGCGGCTCACCGTCGAGCAACAGGGCGGCCACGCCTCCACTCCCCCGCCGATGACCGCTACCGTGCGGCTGGCGCGGGCCATCACGCGGCTGAACGCGCGGCCGTTCCCGGCGCGGCTGAGCGAGACGAACCTCCGGATGGTCGAGACGCTCGGCGCGCACGCGACCGGTCCTCTGCGATCGGTGTTCACGCGCGCCCGCCGCCTGCAGCCGGTGCTGCGGACGGTGTTCGGGAGGCTGAGCGACGAGACGCGGGCGATCGTCCGCACGACGACCGCCGTCACGCAGTTGCGCGGCAGCCTCGCCGCGAACGCGCTGCCCGAGACCGCGGAGGCGATCGTGAACACGCGCATCGCGGTCGGCTCGTCGGTCGCCGAGACGCTCGACCACCTGCGGAAGGCCATCCGCGACGACGCCGTGCGGGTGGAGGCGGTGGATGCGAGCGAGCCGTCGCCCGTCTCCCCCTCGGACGGACCGCAGTGGGATCGGCTGGCCGCCGCGATCTCGGCCGTGCATCCCGACGCGGTGGTGACGCCGTACATCATGCTCGGCGCGAGCGACTCCCGGCACTTCAGCGGTATCTGCGACGCCGTCTACCGGTTCACGCCGTTCGAGCTGAGCGCCGATGAGCGCGGGGCGCTGCACGCGCGTGACGAGCGCGTCCACGTCGCCACCTGGCTCCGCGGCATCGACGTCTACACCCGTCTCCTCCGCGCCTCCTGACCCGCCGTCGAGTCCGCGAAGAGTGCACGCTTCAGCGG
>JAEWJG010000254.1 GCA_023386675.1 Actinomycetes bacterium | reverse complement strand
GTGGAGGCGGCGGTCGCGGTCGTGGCCCCGGCGGTGGTACCGCTGGTGCCTTCGGTCGCGGTGGCGGCAAGAGCAAGGCACGCAAGTCGAAGCGCGCGAAGCGCCAGGAATTCGAGATGCGGGAGGCTCCGTCGCTGGGCGGCGTGAGCGTACCCCGCGGCAACGGCGACACGGTCATCCGGCTGCGCCGCGGCTCATCCATCTCGGACTTCGCCGACAAGATCGACGCGAACCCCGCGTCGCTGGTCACCGTCCTCTTCCACCTGGGCGAGATGGCGACCGCGACCGAGTCGCTCGACGAGGCCACCTTCGAGGTGCTCGGCGAGGAGCTGGGCTACAAGATCCAGGTCGTCTCTCCGGAGGACGAGGACAAGGAGCTCCTGGAGGGCTTCGACATCGATCTCGACGCCGAGTTGGAGGGCGAGTCCGACGAGGATCTCGAGATCCGTCCGCCGGTCGTGACCGTCATGGGTCACGTCGACCACGGTAAGACCCGCCTCCTCGACGCCATCCGCAACGCGAACGTCGTCGCGGGCGAGGCCGGCGGCATCACCCAGCACATCGGTGCGTACCAGGTGTGGACCGAGCACGACGGCTTCGAGCGCGCGATCACCTTCATCGACACCCCGGGTCACGAGGCGTTCACCGCCATGCGTGCCCGTGGTGCGCAGGTCACCGACATCGCGATCCTCGTGGTCGCGGCGGACGACGGCATCATGCCGCAGACCATCGAGGCGCTGAACCACGCCCAGGCGGCGAACGTGCCGATCGTGGTCGCGGTCAACAAGATCGACAAGCCCGAGGCCAACCCGGCCAAGGTGCGCCAGCAGCTCACCGAGTTCGGCCTGGTGGCCGAGGAGTACGGCGGCGACGTGATGTTCGTCGACGTGTCGGCCCGCAACAACATCGGCATCGACGCACTGCTCGACGCCGTGCTGCTGACCGCCGACGCCGGTCTCGACCTCCGTGCGAACCCGAACAAGGACGCGCGCGGTGTCGCGATCGAGGCGAAGCTCGACAAGGGCCGCGGCGCCGTGGCGACCGTGCTCATCCAGTCCGGAACGCTCCGGGTCGGCGACGCGATCGTGGCGGGCACCGCCTACGGCCGCGTCCGTGCGATGGCCGACGAGAACGGCGACCCCGTCTTCGAGGCTGCGCCGGCTCGTCCGGTCCAGGTCCAGGGTCTCTCCAGCGTCCCGCGCGCCGGTGACACCTTCCTCGTCACCGAGGAGGACCGCACAGCGCGCCAGATCGCCGAGAAGCGCGAGGCCGCCGAGCGCAACGCGCAGCTGGCGAAGGCCCGCAAGCGCATCTCGCTCGAGGACTTCACCCGTGCTCTGGAAGAGGGCAAGGTCGAGGCGCTCAACCTCATCATCAAGGGCGACGTGTCCGGTGCCGTGGAGGCGCTGGAGGAGTCGCTCATGAAGATCGAGGTCGACGAGTCGGTCAGCCTCCGCATCCTGCACCGCGGCGTCGGAGCGATCACCGAGTCGGACATCGACCTGGCGACCATCGACAACGCGATCGTGATCGGCTTCAACGTCCGCCCGGACGTGAAGGCGCGCGAGCGTGCGGCCCGCGAGGGTGTGGACGTCCGCTTCTACTCGGTCATCTACAACGCGATCGAGGACATCGAGAACTCGCTGAAGGGCATGCTCAAGCCCGAGTTCGAAGAGGTCCAGTCGGGTGTGGCCGAGATCCGCGAGGTGTTCCGCTCCTCCAAGTTCGGCAACATCGCCGGTGTCATCGTCCGATCCGGAACGATCACGCGCAACGCCAAGGCGCGCGTCATCCGCGACGGCGTCGTGGTGGGGGACAACCTCGCCATCGAGTCGCTGCGCCGGTTCAAGGACGACGTCACCGAGGTGCGTACGGACTTCGAGGCCGGTATCGGCCTCGGCAAGTACAACGACATCCAGATCGGTGACGAGATCGAGACGACGGAGCTTCGCGAGAAGCCTCGCGTCTGAGTCGATCGGAGCGAAGGCCGGTGGCTCTGCCACCGGCCTTCTTGCCCCGAAGGAAGGCACAGGATACAACCATGGCTGATCCGGCACGCGCGAGGAAGCTCGCGGACAGGATCAAGGAGATCGTCGCCAAGCGGCTCGACCGCGGCCTGCGCGACCCGCGCCTCGGCTTCGTGACCATCACGGACGTCCAGGTGACCGGCGACCTGCAGCACGCGACCGTCTTCTACACGGTGTACGGCACCGAGGAGGAGCGCGAGGGCAGCGCGGCGGCGCTCAAGGCCGCGACCGGGATGCTGCGCAGCGAGGTGGGCAAGAACATCACGGCGCGGCTGACGCCGACACTGGAGTTCCAGCTCGACGCGATCCCCGAGAACGCCGCTCACATCGAGGATCTGCTGCGGGAGGCGCGCGAGCGCGACACCCAGGTGGCGGGACTCGCGGCCGGCGCGAGCTACGCCGGCGACGAGGACCCGTACGTCAAGCCGCGCGAGGACGACGAAGAGGAGTGATCCTCCCGCCGTTCCCCGGGCGGCCCTAGGCTGACGGCATGTTCGCCGTCTCGTTCTACGACCCCGATCCTGACGCCTCTCCCGAGCGCTTCCAGCGCATCGCGGAGGCCTATCCGCGCCACCGCGCCTACCTCGACGAGTTCGCGAAGAGCGGCGAGGTGCTGATGATCGGAACGATCGGCGAGCCCATGACCCAGGGGTCGATGGCGGTCTTCCGCTCGCGGGAGGCCGCCGAACGCTTCCGCGACGGCGACCCGTTCTTCACCGAGGGCCTCGTGTACCGGTCGCGCATCCTCGACTGGGATCCGATCGTGTTCACCGATCTGGGGAGCGTGTAGCCGCCCTCGGCGGCCACGGCGAGGCCGTCGGCGACGAGTCCGGCGAGGGCGCGGTCGCGCTGTGCGGCGTCCGGCCAGACGTCCTCGAGCTCGCCGGCGGTGAGCGGGATGTGCGACGCGCGCAGCTCCGCGAGGATGCGGCCGCGCACCTGCCGGTCGCTGCCCTCGTACTTCTTCTGCACCGCCTTGCGCGGCCCGTCGTACGCCGGGTAGCCGGCCTGCCGCCAGGCGCAGGTGTCCGCGAGCGGGCACGCGTCGCAGCGCGGGGTGCGGGCGACGCAGACGATCGCGCCGAGCTCCATCATCCCGGCGTTGAAGGCGGCCGCGGCCGGCCGGTCCTCCGGGAGCAGCGCCTCCATCGCGGCGAGGTCGCGCTTGGACGGCGGCGCCGGCTCGGCCTGACCGTCGACGGCGCGGGCGATCACGCGGCGGATGTTCGTGTCCACGACGGGATGCCGGTGACCATAGGCGAAGGCGGCGACGGCGCGGGCGGTGTAGTCGCCGATGCCCGGGAGCGCGAGCAGCGCGTCCACGTCCTCCGGAACCACGCCGCCGTGCCGCTCGGTGATCGCGACCGCCGCGGCATGCAGCCACAGGGCGCGGCGCGGGTAGCCGAGCGACTGCCAGGCGCGCACCGCCTCGCCGGGCGGCACCGCCGCGAGGTCGGCGGGCGTCGGCCAGCGGGTGAGCCACTCCTCGAGGCGCGGGATGACCCGGCTCACCGGCGTCTGCTGCAGCATGAACTCGCTGACTAGCGTGCCCCAGGGGGTGAAGCCGTCGCGCCGCCACGGGAGGTCGCGCCGGTTGCCGTGGTACCAGGCCACCACCGTCCCGGCGAAGTCGTGCATGCTTCGAGGCTAACCGGTGCGCGGCCTATGCTCGTCGCATGATGCTCCCGCCGACGCCGCGCGTGCTGTTCCTGCGGGAGCTCGTCGCCGCGATCCGGCGGGAGTCGCCGGCCGGGCGCGTGGTCGTCGCGGTCGACGGCGGGCGTCTCGACGGCGGATTCGCCGACGACCTCGCGGCGGTCTTCCGCGAGGCGGGTGCGGATACGTTCCGCGCATCCCTGAGCCGGTTCCACTCGTCGCGCGCCTACCGCACGCGGCTCGGCCCGGAGACGCCGGAGAGCTACTACCGGGATGCCTACGACTATGTGACCCTGCGGCGCGTCCTCCTCGACCCGTTCCGCCTCGCCGGCAGCACAGGTTTCCAGCTCGCCGCGTTCGACGACGTGCGCGATCAGCCGGTGGAGGCGCGCTGGCTGACGGCCGGACCGGATGCGGTGCTCGTCCTGAACGGCGAGTTCCTCCTGCGCCCTTCGTTGCGGTCCGCGTGGAATGCGTCGATCCGGCTGGTCAACGCACCGCGCAACGAGCTCTACATCGCGGACGCGCATCCCGCGTCGCACGCCGATTACCTCGCGGATGACACGTAGCCGTCCCGGCCGGTGTGGGCGAAGCGCGACTGACTCAGCCGAGCAGGGGCCGCATCCGCTCGGCGACCTGATCGGGCGTGAGGAACCCGCCCTGCTCGACCTCGTGAACGAGCGCGGTGATCGCGGCGTTGATCGGCGCCTCGACGCCGGCCGCACGCGCTTCGTCGACGACCGCGCCGTTGAGGTAGTCGATCTCGGTGAGCTGGCCGCGGCGGATGCTCTGCAGCGTCGATCCGGGGTTGGGGGTCGCACCCATCCGGCGCTTCATCAGCAGCGGCACCGCCTGCGCGGCCCAGCGCGGCGCGCGGGCGACGATGCGCAGCAGCCGGTCGTCGAGGCCCTGGATGCTGCCGTAGCGGACGCCGCGGGCGTAGCCGACCCTCGTCGCCTCCTGCAGGCTCGCCGTGAGGATGGGGCGCAACCGCCGGTCGCCGATGACCTCCTGCGCGCTCAGGCCCGTGATCGCGGGGAGGGCGTTGATCTGGTTGACGATGAGCTTCGTCCACTGCGCGCCGGTGAAGTTGTCGATCGCCCGCGCGGGCATCGCCGCGTCGAGGATGCGCGCGGCCTCGACGGCAGCGGACGGCGGCGGACCGTCGCCGGCGCCGAGGTAGGTGTTCGCCGGGGTGGTGACCGAGACGCGGCCGGGGGAGAGGTAGCTCGCGGCGTAGAGCGCGAGCGCGCCGACGCAGTCGGAGTCCGGAAGCAGTGCCTGCGCCTCGCGGAGCCCGGCGAGGCCGTTCTGCACGATCACGACGGGGATCCCGTCGAGCAGCGCGCGGTTCGCCTCGATCGCGGACGCCGCATCCTGGGCCTTGGTG
>JAEWJG010000230.1 GCA_023386675.1 Actinomycetes bacterium | reverse complement strand
TGGTGGACGCGCCGGAGCGCCCGTCGACCTCGTCGGTCTCCGGGCGCTCGGCGTCGGGGTGGGGCTGGTTCACGGCTTACTTGACGATGATCGAGGTCAGCCGGCTGAGCGGCTCGCTGAGCGCGTTGACCTGGTCGGACAGCTCCTTCACCTGCGCCGTGGTGAGCTCGGTGTAGCTCACGAAGCCGTCGCCGCTCTTGTACTGGGCGAGCGTCTTCGCGATGGCGGCGAACTCGGCGTCGAGCTTCGAGACGACGTCCGTGCCGGTGCCGCCCTTGCCCGCGGCGATGTCGCGGACGACGCCGTAGGCGACGTGGGCGCCCTCGAGGTTGGCCTGGAAGTCCTGCAGGTCGGTGTGCGAGAACGCCTCCTCCTCGCCGGTGATCTTCGAGCGGGAGACCTCCTCCATCAGGCCGATCGCGCCGTTCGAGATCTGGTCGATGGTGAGGGTGAAGTCCTTCGCGTGTACCAGGTCGTACAGCTTCTGGGTGTCGGCGACGAGCTTGTCGGCGAGCTGAGTGCGGGTGGCCGGGTCGGCCGCGGTGTAGCCCGCGGGAGCCCAGAGGTCCTTCTCGATGCGGTGCCAGCCGGTCCACTCCTGGCCCTGTTCGAGGTCGGCCTCGCGCAGGTCGAGCGCCGGGTCGAGGTCGCCGAACTGCTCGGCCGTCGGCTCGATGCGCTCGTAGAACGCGCGGGTCGAGGCGTACTGGGCGCGGGCCGCGTCGGCGTCGCCCGCGGCGTACGCCGCAGCGAACGTCTTGGTCGCGGTGAGCAGCGCCCCCGCCTGGTCCTTGACGTAGCCGGTGTAGTTGCCGACGGCCTGTGCGACCTGCTTGCTCTCGCTCTGCGACACGGTCTTGCCAGTACCAGGCGTCACGGTGAACTTCGCGACGTGCGTGGGCTGCCCGACCATCCCCTTCCGGCAGGCCGAGAAGTAGGAGCCCTCGGCGAGCTGCACGACGTAGTTGACCGTCGTGCCCGGGCCGATGTTCTCCTTCTCGCCCACGATGCGCAGCTTGTCGGTGGCCAGCAGCTCGAACTCGTTGACGTCGGTGCCGGTGTTGGTCACCTGGAAGGTGATCGGGCCGGCCTTCGCGGTGTTCGCCGCGACCGTGCATTCCGTGTCGGACAGCGTCACCGCGATGGCCTCCGCGGTGGCGTCGGCCTTGTTGGGGACGCAGCCGGTGAGTGCGACGGCGAGGGCGGCTGCGCCGGCGAGGGTTCCGGTGACGGCAGCGAGCGGACGGAGTCGGGGCATGGGTGTGCTGTGCTTTCTCGAGTGGTGCGGGGAAAGGGTCAGGAGGCGATGGGGGCGTGCGACGTCGAGGCGCGCGGCGCAGAGGTCTTCGTCGCGGACGGGCGGCCGGATGCGCGGTGCTGCCGCACATAGAAGAAGCCGACGACGCCGAGGTAGGCGACCCAGCCGACGACCTGCAGCCAGGTCGGCGACGGGTTGAAGTTGAGGATGCCGGCGGCGAGCGTCCCGTACCAGCTGGAGGCCGGGATGGCGCCGCTGATGTCGTACGCGTGCACTCCGCTGCCCGGGATCAGGCCCGACTCCTGGAGGTCGCCCAGGCCGTACGCGAACACGCCGGCGGCGACGAGGACGAGGAAGGCGCCGGTCCAGGTGAAGAACGAGCCGAGGTTGATCTTGACCATGCCGCGGTACAGCAGGAAGCCGAGGACGGCCGCGGTGACGAGGCCGAGCAGCGCGCCGACGGCGGGCTCCCACGTGCCGCCGGTCGAGGCCACCGTGGCCCAGACGAACAGCGACGTCTCGATTCCCTCGCGCCCGACGCTGAGCATGGCGAGCACGATGACGCCCCACCCCGCGCCGACGAGCGCGGAGTCGAGGCGGTTGTGGAGGGTGGACTTCATGGTGCGGGCCGTCTTGCCCATCCAGAACACCATCCAGGTCACGAACCCGACCGCGACCAGCGAGAGCGAGCCGCCCAGGATCTCCTGCGCTTCGAAGCTCATGCCGTAGGGGCCCCAGGTGAGGAGGGCCCCGATCCCGAGCGGGACGATCAGCGCGATGCCGATGCCGATCCAGAGCTTGGAGAGGACATCCGTCCGGCCGACCTTCACCACGTAGGCGATGAGGATGGTGACGATGAGCGCCATCTCGAGGCCTTCGCGGAGGCCGATCAGGTAGTTCGCGAGCACAGGTGACCTTGTCAGGGGTGGGGGATGAGGTTGGTAAGGCTAACCTTACCCATCCACCGTAGGACAACCCCGGGGAAGTGTCCAGTTAGGATTCCAGAATGCTCAGCCGGATCGTCAGCGCCGTCCTCCTCGTGCTCGCCGGCGCGCTCTTCGGGGTGATCGGCACGATCGCCCACCAGACCACCGTGACGTGGGGCGTCCCCATCCCGCTCGGCCTGATCGGGGCGCTGGCCGCCTACGCCGCGCTGCTGATCGGCCTGCGACTGCTCGGCCACAGCCGCGTGCCGGCGCTGCTCGCCGCGCTGGGCGCCATCGCGGCCATCCTGCTCTTCACGCAGCAGAGCGCGGGCGGGTCGGTGCTCATCCCGAACAACCTCGCCGGGCAGATCTGGCTGGTCGGGCCCATCGTCATCGCCGCCATCGTGCTCGCCTGGCCCGACCTCCGTGGGAGTCGCCCCGCCCGCCGGACGGCATAAGCTAGCAGGGTAGTTCTCTCGAAGGGATCCGAAACACTGTGACCTATGTCATCGCCCTGCCCTGCGTCGACGTCAAAGACCGGGCCTGCATCGACGAGTGCCCGGTCGACTGCATCTACGAGGGCGAACGGTCGCTGTACATCCACCCGGACGAGTGCGTCGACTGCGGCGCCTGCGAGCCGGTGTGCCCGGTCGAGGCGATCTACTACGAGGACGACCTGCCCGAGGAGTGGAAGGACTACTACCGCGCCAACGTGGAGTTCTTCGACGACATCGGCTCGCCCGGGGGCGCCTCGAAGGTCGGAGTGATCCAGAAGGACCACCCCGTCGTCGCAGCGCTGCCTCCGCAGGCCCACTGAACCGGGAGGCGCGCTGACATGGCGCTGCAGGAGCTGCCGGACTATCCCTGGGACCTCATGGCCCCGTTTGCCGAGCGCGCACGCGCGCACGAGGGCGGCGTCGTCGACCTGTCCATCGGCTCTCCCGTCGACCCGACGCCGGACGTGATCCGGCGCGCGCTGGCCGAGGCCACCGACGCGCACGCGTACCCGCAGACCGTCGGCACGCCCGCGCTGCGCGAAGCGATCGTGGACTGGTTCGCGCGCCGCCGGGGCGTGACCGGCCTCACCGTCGACAACGTGCTGCCGACCATCGGCTCCAAGGAGCTCGTGGCGCTGCTTCCCTTCATGCTCGGCCTGGGGGAGGGGGATGTGGTGGTGCACCCGCACGCCGCCTACCCGACCTATGCGATCGGCGCCGCGATCGCCGGCGCCACCGCGATGGCGAGTGACGACCCGGCGGACTGGCCCGAGAACACCCGGCTGATCTGGCTGAACTCGCCCGGCAACCCGGACGGCCGCATCCTCTCGGTCGAAGGGCTGCGTGCCGCCGTCGCCCGCGCCCGCGAGCTCGGCGCGTACCTGGCGAGCGACGAGTGCTACGCCGAGCTCGGCTGGGAGGCGCCCTGGGATGCGGAGCGCGTCCCGAGCGTCCTCGACCCGCGCGTCATCGGCGACGACCGGCGCAACATCCTCGCGGTGTACTCGCTGAGCAAGCAGTCGAACCTCGCCGGATACCGGGCGGCGTTCGTGGCGGGATGCCGCACAGTGATCGCGCGGCTGGTCAACGTCCGCAAGCACGCCGGCCTGATGCTGCCCGCTCCGCTCCAGGCCGCGATGGTGGCAGCGCTCGGCGACGAGGAGCACGTGGAGCAGCAGAAGGAGCGGTACCGCGCTCGCCGCGACCTGCTCAAGCCGGCCCTCGAGGCCGCGGGCTTCCGCATCGACCGCAGCGAGGGCGGGCTCTACCTCTGGGCGACGGAGGGACGCGACGCCTGGGAGAGCATCGGCCGGCTCGCCGACCTCGGAATCCTCGCCGGGCCCGGCCACTTCTACGGCATCCACTACCCGGAGCACGTGCGGTTGTCGCTGACGGCGACGGACGAGCGGGTGGAGGCGGCGGCCGCGCGCCTGCGCGCCTTTGGAGACTCCCTCTAACGAGTCGGGCGGTCCTTTGCCCGATGCGGCAGTTGTCGTCCGGGTTCGCTAGGCTGTATCGGCACGGATTCATTCTGCAGCGCCGCCACGATCGGCGTAGGAAACCCCGACTATCCCACCAGGAGGCGTTGTGAGCGGACTCGGCACCGAGAGCACGGGCACCGAGAAGAGCGCGGCCGACGCCGAGCTGGCGACGGCGTCGCTGACCTATCCCGGCGGTGTGGCCGAATTCCCGATCCGCCCGAGCGTCGACGGCGCGTCGAGCATCGACTTCTCGTCGCTCACCAAGCAGACCGGGTTCACGAGCCTCGACTACGGCTTCGTCAACACGGCGGCCACGCGCTCGTCCATCACGTACATCGACGGCGAGCAGGGCATCCTCCGCTACCGCGGCTACCCGATCGAGCAGCTCGCCGAGCACTCGACGTTCCTCGAGGTGGCGTGGCTGCTCATCCACGGCGAGCTGCCGTCCGCGGCCGAGCTGGCCGAGTTCGACGACCGAATCCGCCGCCACACCCTGCTGCACGAGGATCTGCGCCGCTTCTTCGACGCGCTGCCGCACGACGCGCACCCGATGTCGGTGCTGTCCAGCGCAGTGTCCGCGCTGTCCACCTTCTACCAGGACTCGCTGAGCGTCAGCGACCCGGAGCAGGTCGAACTGTCCACGATCCGCCTGCTGGCGAAGCTGCCGGTCATCGCGGCGTACGCGCACAAGAAGAGCCTCGGCCAGGCGTTCCTCTACCCGGACAACTCGTTGAGCTTCGTCGACAACTTCCTCCGCCTCAACTTCGGCACGATGGCCGAGCCGTACGAGGTGAACCCCGTGCTCTCGCGGGCGCTGGAGCGGCTGCTCATCCTCCACGAGGACCACGAGCAGAACGCGTCCACCTCGACCGTCCGCCTGGTCGGCTCGACGCAGGCGAACCTGTTCGCGTCGGTCTCCGCCGGCATCAACGCCCTCTACGGTCCGCTGCACGGCGGCGCCAACGAGGCCGTTCTGCAGATGCTCGCGGGCATCCGCGACTCGGGCGAGAGCGTGCAGAAGTTCGTGGAGCGGGTCAAGAACAAGGAGTCCGGCGTCAAGCTGATGGGCTTCGGGCACCGCGTCTACAAGAACTTCGACCCGCGGGCCAAGCTCGTCAAGCAGTCCGCCGACGAGGTGCTCGAGGCGCTCGGCGTGCACGACCCGCTGCTCGACATCGCCAAGGAGCTGGAGGAGGTCGCGCTCGCCGACCAGTACTTCATCGACCGCAAGCTGTACCCGAACGTCGACTTCTACACGGGCGTGATCTACAAGGCCATGGGCTTCCCGACCCGGATGTTCACGGTGCTGTTCGCGATCGGTCGTCTGCCCGGCTGGATCGCCCACTGGCGCGAGATGAACCTCGACCCGCAGACCAAGATCGGCCGTCCGCAGCAGCTGTACGTCGGCTCCCCGGAGCGCGACCTCGACCGCTGACCGCGTCCTCCGAACGCGCGGAGCTGCCGTCACCCGGATGAGCTAAGGTCCGAAGGACGGCGGCACAGCCGGACGAAGGAGCGACGTGGGCGACGACACCCCTCGGCTGAGGCGGCACCATCGGGTGCTGCGCGTGGTCGGTAGCGTCCTCGCGGTGGTCCTCGTGCTCGTGGTGATCGCGGGCGGCGTCGCGGTGTGGACGGTCACCCGCTCGTTCCCGCAGACCGCCGGATCCGTCGACGTCCCTGGGCTCTCGCAGCCGGTCACCGTGTACCGCGACGACGCGGGCGTGCCGCAGCTGTACGCGTCCACCCCCGACGACCTGTTCCGCGCGCAGGGGTACGTGCACGCCCAGGACCGGTTCTGGGAGATGGACTTCCGCCGGCACGTCACCGCGGGCCGGCTCTCGGAGCTGTTCGGCGCGAGCCAGGTGCCGACCGACACGTTCATCCGCACGCTGGGCTGGCGCGACGTCGCCGAGCAGGAGGTGAAGCTCCTCGATCCCACGTCGCTGCGGTACTACCAGGACTACGCGGACGGCGTGAACGCGTACCTGAAGCAGCGCTCCGGTGCCGAGCTGTCGCTCGAGTACGCCGTGCTCGGCCTCCAGAACCCCTCGTACGAGCCGGAGCCGTGGACACCGGCCGACTCGGTGGCGTGGCTGAAGGCGATGGCCTGGGACCTCCGCTCCAACCTGGAGGAGGAGATCGACCGCGCGCTGCTCGCCACGAAGCTGAAGCCCGAGCAGATCGCGGAGCTGCATCCCGGCTATCCGTACACCACGCATCCCACCATCACCGACCAGGGCGGCGGCGGCCCGCGCACCGTCACGCCCGACGCTGGCCCGGATGCCGTCGCGTCGTCGGCGGCCGGCGGCGCAGCGTCCGTCGATCCGGCCGCGTACGCGTCGCAGCTGCGGCAGGTGGCCGCGAGCGTGGAGGCGCTCCCGCAGCTGATGGGACCGGCGGGCGACGACATCGGCTCGAACTCGTGGGTCGTCGCCGGGTCGCACACCGCGAGCGGCAAACCGCTGCTCGCCAACGACCCGCACCTCGGCGCCGCGCTTCCATCGGTCTGGTACCAGATGGGCCTGCACTGCCGCACGGTCGGCGCGGCCTGCCCGTTCGATGTCGCGGGCTACAGCTTCTCCGGGTTCCCGGGTGTGATCATCGGGCACAACGACCGCATCTCGTGGGGCTTCACGAACCTCGGGCCGGATGTCGCGGACCTGTTCGTGGAGAAGGTCACCGGCGACACGTACGAGTACGACGGCACGCAGGTTCCTCTGGTGAAGCGCACCGAGCGGATCCGGGTGGCGGGCGGCGAGGACGTGACGATCACCGTCCGCTCGACCCGGCACGGGCCGATCGTGACCGACATCGGGGACGCGTACGACATCATCGCGAAGGACCAGGCGGGGAAGCTCGGGGTCCCGGCCCAGCAGTTCCAGCTCTCGCTCGCCTGGACGGCGCTCACGCCGGGCACGACCGCCAACGCGATCTTCGCCTTCGACACCGCGCGGGACTGGCCGAGCTTCCGCGCTGCGGCGCAGCAGTTCCAGGTGCCGTCGCAGAACCTGGTCTACGCCGACGTCGACGGCAACATCGGCTACCAGGCGCCCGGTCTCATCCCGGTGCGCGCGGCGGGCGACGGCACGATGCCGATGCCGGGATGGAGCAGCCGGTACGGGTGGACGGGCACCCTCCCGTTCGACGAGCTCCCGTCGGTGTTCGACCCGCCCTCCGGCTACATCGTGACGGCCAACAACGCCGCGGTCGGCCCGGGCTATCCCGTGCTCATCACCGCCGACTGGGATCAGGGTTACCGGGCGAACCAGATCGAGCTGCGGTTGTCGAAGCTCTTCGGCGACGGCTCGAAGGTGACTGCCGCGGACATGTCCGCGATCCAGTCCGACACCTACGACGCGAACGCGGCGAACCTGGTCCCCGTGCTGCGGGAGGTGGCAGCCAAGCCAGGAGCGTCGACCGAGCTGCAGCAGGCTGGCCGCCTGCTCGACGGCTGGGACTATCGCGACGACGCGGACAGCGCCCAGGCCGCGTACTTCGCGGTGTTCTGGAAGGAGCTCCTGAACGACACGTTCGTCCGCAAGCTGCCGTCGGGCACCCATCCGTCGGGCGGCGACCGCTGGTTCGCGGTCGTGGGGTCGTTGCTCGGACAGCCCGATTCATCCTGGTGGGCGGATTCCGACCTCGGCACCTCGGACCGGGATTCGATGATCGCGTACGCGGCCGAGCACGCGTGGGCGGAGGCGCGCCGACTGCTCGGCGGCGACCCGTCGTCCTGGCGCTGGGACCGCCTCCACACGCTGACCCTGAAGAACGCGAGCTTCGGGGTCTCCGGCGTGGCGCCGATCGAGTGGCTGTTCAACCGCGGACCCTGGCACGTCGGCGGCGGCTCCAGCATCGTCGATGCGACCGGATGGGACGCCAGCGTCGGCTATCAGGTCGACCGCGTGCCGTCGATGCGGATGGTCGTCGACCTGTCCGACTTCGACAGGAGCACCTGGATCAACCTGACCGGCGCCTCCGGCCATGCCTTCGACGCGCATTACACGGACCAGACCGACCTCTGGGCGTCGGGCAAGACGCGGCCGTGGCCGTTCTCGGCGGCCGCGGTGAAGAAGGCGGCCGACCAGACGCTCACCCTGCGGCCCGCGCGCTGACCGCGGTCAGTCGGAGGTCAGCGCCGCCCAGGCCATCCGCTCCAGGACCGGCCGCACCTCGGACGCGGCGACGGCCGCGCCGCCGATCCGCGCGGTGTGCGGGGTCGAGTTGAGCAGGCCGAACGTGCCCTGCACCCGGACGCGGAGCTCGTCGTCGGCGAGGCCCGGCTGCAGCCGGCCGAGCACGCGCATCCACACCTCGACGTAGCGGCGCTGGAGGCGGCGGACCTCGCGGCGAGGGGTGTCCGGCAATGCGTCGAGGTCGCGGTCCTGGACCCGGATGGTGTCGGGCTCGCCGAGCGCGAAGTCGATGTGGAAGCCGATCAGGTCGCGGAGCGCGGTCTCGGCGTCGGCGTCGGTGCGCTCGACCTCCTGGCCGCCGGCGAGCAGGCGCTCGCTGACGCCGACCAGCAGCGCCTCGAGCACGGCCTGCTTGGAGGGGAAGTGCCGGTAGACAGCCGGGCCGCTCACGCCGGCCGCGGCGCCGAGATCCTCGATCGAGACGCCGTTGAACCCGCGCTCGGCGAACATCCCGGCGGCGGCCTCGAGCAGGGTGGCGCGCCGGTCGGCCTTCGCCTGGCTGCGCTGCGTCGGGCGTTCGAGCTGCGTCATCGTCCTCGAGGTGGTCGGACCGCCCGGCGGCGGTGCTGGACATTTCGGTTAATGAACACTAACCTAAAAACCGAGTTAGTGACCACTAACCGACTGTCGACGACGACGGAGCAGCATGCCGACTCTGATCAGCGAGGCGTCCGCCACGGATGCGCGGTTCGAGCAGAACGACGCCGCACAGCGCGAACTGGTGGCCGATCTGCGACGGCGGCTGGCCACGGCCGCGCTCGGGGGACCGGAGCGCGCCCGCGAGCGGCACGTCGCGCGCGGCAAGCTGCTCCCGCGCGAGCGGATCGACGCCCTGCTCGACGAGGGCAGCCCGTTCCTCGAGCTCGCGCCCCTCGCGGCGACCGGGATGTACGGCGACGAGAGCCCCGCGGCAGGCGTCATCGCCGGGATCGGCCTGGTCGCCGGACGCCACGTGATGATCGTCTGCAACGACGCGACGGTCAAAGGCGGCACCTACTACCCGATGACGGTCAAGAAGCATCTCCGGGCGCAGGAGGTCGCGCTCGAGAACCGGCTGCCCTGCATCTACCTGGTGGATTCGGGCGGCGCGTTCCTGCCGATGCAGGACGAGGTCTTCCCCGACCGCGACCACTTCGGCCGCATCTTCTACAACCAGGCCCGGCTGTCCGCCGCGAAGATCCCGCAGATCGCGGCCGTGCTCGGCTCCTGCACCGCGGGCGGCGCCTACGTTCCGGCGATGAGCGACGAGACGGTCATCGTCCGCAACCAGGGCACGATCTTCCTCGGCGGGCCGCCCCTCGTGAAGGCGGCCATCGGCGAGGTCGTCACCGCGGAGGCGCTCGGCGGCGGCGACCTGCACGCCCGCACCTCGGGTGTGGTCGATCACCTCGCTGAGGACGACGAGCACGCTCTGGCGATCGTGCGCGACATCGTCGCGACCCTCCCGCCGCCGCTCGACCCGGCCTGGCCGGTGCTCGACGTGATCGAGCCCGCCGCCGATCCCGCGGAGCTGTACGGCGTCGTCCCGGTCGACGTGCAGGCGCCGTACGACGTGCACGAGGTCATCGCGCGGATCGTCGACGGCAGCGGCTTCGAGGAGTTCAAGCCCGAGTACGGCACGACCCTGGTCACCGGCTTCGCGCACATCCACGGGCATCCCATCGGGATCGTCGCCAACAACGGTGTGCTGTTCAGCGAGTCAGCCCTCAAGGGCGCGCATTTCATCGAGCTGTGCGACCAGCGCGGGATCCCGCTGCTGTTCCTGCAGAACATCAACGGGTTCATGGTCGGGCGGGACTACGAGGCCGGCGGCATCGCCAAGAACGGCGCGAAGATGGTCACCGCCGTCGCCACGACCCGCGTCCCCAAGCTGACCGTCGTCATCGGCGGATCGTTCGGCGCGGGAAACTACTCGATGTGCGGGCGGGCGTACTCGCCGCGCTTCCTGTGGATGTGGCCCGCGGCCCGCATCTCGGTGATGGGCGGCGCGCAGGCCTCCAGTGTGCTGGCGACCGTCAAGCGCGACCAGTTCGAAGCGCGCGGCGAGGAGTGGTCCGCCGACGACGAGGCCGCGTTCCGCGCGCCGATCGCGGCGCAGTACGAGGAGCAGGGCAACCCGTACTACTCCACCGCTCGCCTGTGGGACGACGGCGTGATCGACCCCGCCGAGACCCGCACGGTGCTGGGCCTCGCGCTCGACGTGATCGCGCGCACCCCGCTCCCCGACACGGCCTTCGGCCTCTTCCGGATGTGATGACGATGGCATCGACCCCCTTCGGCACCGTGCTGGTCGCCAACCGCGGCGAGATCGCCTGCCGCGTCATCCGGACGCTGCAGAAGCTCGGCATCCGCTCGGTCGCGGTCTACAGCGACGCCGACCGGGACGCACCGCACGTCGCGCTCGCCGACGTCGCCGTGAGGCTCGGGCCCGCGCCCGCCCGCGACAGCTACCTCAACGTCGAGGCGATCGTGGAGGCGGCGCGGCGCACGGGTGCGGAGGCGGTGCATCCCGGATACGGCTTCCTGTCCGAGAACCCGGCGCTCGCCGAGGCGTGCGAACGCGCGGGCATCGTCTTCGTCGGCCCGGGCGTCCACGCGCTCGAGGTGATGGGCGACAAGATCACCGCGAAGCTGGCCGTGGCCGAGCACGACGTGCCGACCATCCCCGGGATCGCGGAGCCCGGCCTCTCGGACGACGACCTGATCGCGGCGGCGGAGCGCATCGGCTACCCGGTGCTCGTGAAGCCGTCGGCGGGCGGCGGCGGCAAGGGGATGCAGGCCGTGCGTTCGGCGGCGGACCTGCCGGAGGCGCTGCGTGCGGCCCGGCGCGTGGCCGCTGCGGCGTTCGGCGACGACACGCTGTTCCTGGAGCGGCTGGTCTCAGCCCCCCGGCACATCGAGGTGCAGGTGCTGGCTGACCGGCACGGCGGGATCGTGCACCTCGGAGAACGCGAGTGCTCCCTCCAGCGCCGCCATCAGAAGGTGATCGAGGAGGCGCCGTCGCCGCTGCTGGACGCATCCACCCGCTCCCGGATCGGCGAGGCCGCGTGCCGGGTCGCCGCATCGGTCGGCTACGTCGGCGCCGGGACGGTCGAGTTCCTCGTGTCGGCCGAGGCGCCGGACGAGTTCTTCTTCATGGAGATGAACACCCGGCTGCAGGTCGAGCACCCCGTCACCGAGCTGGTGACCGGGCTGGACCTGGTGGAGCAGCAGCTGCGGATCGCGGCGGGGGAGCCGCTGGCGTTCGCGCAGGACGACGTCACGCTGACCGGGCACGCCATCGAGGCGCGCGTGTACGCCGAGGATCCGGAGCGCGGCTTCCTGCCCGCGGCCGGACGCGTGCTCGCGCTCCGGGAGCCGACCGGGGAGGGCGTGCGCGTCGACAGCGGTCTCGCGGCGGGCATCCCCATCGTGACCGACTACGACCCGATGCTGTCGAAGGTGATCGCGTGGGGGACGGACCGGTCGGAGGCGCTGGCGCGCCTGCGCGGGGCGCTCGGACGCACGAGCATCCTCGGGGCGGTGTCGAACGTCGCGTGGCTGGCCGAGCTGGCCGCCGACGAGGATGTCGTCGCCGGGCGGATGGACACCACGCTGATCGACCGGCGCTACTCGGAGCTGACGCCGACCCCGGCGGGCGAGGACGAACTGGTCGCGGCCGGGCTCGTCGCGCACCTCGACCGGTGGCAGGCGTCGCCCGCCGTCGGTCCGCTGTGGGCGGTGCCGACCGGATGGCGGCTCGGCCGTGCCCGGCCGGCGCGCTACGACGTCGACGGCGTGACGGTGACCGTGAGCGGCGAGCCCTCGGCGGCCG
>JAEWJG010000210.1 GCA_023386675.1 Actinomycetes bacterium | reverse complement strand
GTCGAGTCGTACGCTGCCGGAGGCGACCAGCCCCTCGGGAAGCAGGCCGGTCAGGGCGAACGATGTGAGCGACTTGCCCGACCCGGACTCGCCGATCAGGCTCAGCCTCTCCCCGGCGGTGAGACGGAACGACACGTCGTTCACGAGCGGCACCCCGTCCCGCGTCGAGACCGACAGCCCGCTCACGTCCAGCAGCACTTCCTGCGCGGTCACCGCGACCTCCTCCGCGTCGGATCGGCCACATCCCGCAGTCCGTCGGCCACGAGGTTGACCCCGATCACCAGGATCACGAGCGCGACCCCCGGCGCGATCGCACCGACCGGCGCCGTCGAGACGGTGCCCTGCGCCTCCTGCAGCATGCGTCCCCACGACGCGTTGGGCGGAGGCGTTCCCAACCCCAGGTACGACAGGCTCGCCTCCGCGAGAACGGCCACGCCGAACTGCAGCGCGAGGTTGACACTGAGCGTCGGCCAGATGTTGGGCAGGATGTGCCGTGCGACGATCCCCCACCACGACGTGCCGGACGTCCGCGCCGCCGTCACGTACTGCTGCGCGAGCACCCGCTTGGCGAGCACCCGCGTCAGCCGCGCGACGACCGCCGACATCGCCAGGCCGATCGCGACAATGGCGGTGCCGAGAGAGGCGCCCTGCGCTGCGACGATCAGCATGGCGAGCAGCAGCGTCGGGAACGCGATCAGGATGTCGAGCACGGCCGAGAGCGTGTCGTCCAGCCATTTGGTCGCGAATGCCGCGAGCATTCCGAGCGTGACGCCGACGACCGCTCCGATCGCCACCGACCCGAGCCCGACGGCGAGCGCGATGCGCGCGCCGATCATGAGCTGCGTCAGCAAGTCGCGCCCGAACCGGTCCGTGCCGAGCCAGTGCGCCCCGCTGGGGTGCTCCAGCCGGGTGCCCGAGGTGTCGGACTGCGCGTACGGCAGCCAGACGAACGACACGACGGCCACGATGACGACGAGGCCGACGAGTACGAGCCCGATGCCCAGGCTGACCGAGCGCCGGGTGCGTCGCCGAGCCCGGCCGGCAGGCTCGGGCGCAGCGGCTTCGGTCGCCTGCTCCACGATCGCGCTCATACGTTCCCCGAGATGCTGCGGCGCAGCCGCGGGTCGACGAGCCGCTGGGCGATGTCGGCGACGAAGCCGACGATCAGCACGAGCAGGGTCGAGACGAACAGGATGCCCTGGATGTTCGGGTAGTCGTGCTGCTCGATGGCCTTCAGCAGCATGCTCCCCAGCCCCGGCAGGGTGAACACGCTCTCGACGACCACCGCGCCGAGGAAGGTCGTCGCCAGCTCGATGCCCAGTACCGAGATGACCGGCACGGCGCCGTTGCGGACGCCATGGCGCCACATCGCCCGGGCGAAGCCCGAGCCGAGCGCGCGGGCGTTGCGCAGATAGTCGCTGCCGATCACATCCAGCGTCGCACTGCGGACGTACCGCGCGATGGAGGCGCTCATCACGACCGCGATCGTGATGACCGGCAGCGCGAGCGAGGTCAGCGCCGCGGTCGGATCCTGCCAGTCGTCACGTGGGAACCCTCCCGAGGGGAACCAGCCCAGGGTGATGGAGAACACATCCACCAGCAGGATGCCGACCCAGAACACCGGCACGGCGATGCCGAGCTGCGAGAAGGCGGACAGCGCCACCCCGTACCAGCGGTCGGCCTTCCACGCGGCGACGAAACCGATCGGCAGCGCGAGCACGAGCGCGAGGCCGAACGAGAGCAGCGTCAGCGGCACGGTGACCGACAGCCGCGCCGCGATCTCGGGCCCGACCGGGAGCGAGCTGATGAACGACTCCCCCAGATTGAGCGTCAGCAGACTGCCGAACCAGGAGAAGAACTGCTGCAACAGCGGCTGGTCGCTGCCGACCTGGCGCTGCGCCGCCGCGATCTGCTCCTTGGTGGCTCCGACCGAGAGCAGCGCATTGGACGGGTCGCCCGGCAGCACGCGGAGCAGGAAGAACAGCACGACCATGGCGAGCACCAGCGACACCACGAGGAACGCGGTGCGACGGACGAGGTAGAGAGCCATGGTGCTTTCAGCGTAGATGCTCGGGGAACCGGCCGACCGGCTCCCCGAGCATCTGTGGATAACGCGGAGTGGTTACTTCTTGACGATGTCGTAGGCGAAGAACTGCGAGTTCAGTCCGTTGACCGGGTAGCCGCTCACACTGCTGTCCGCGACCACGATCTGCGGGTAGAGGTACAGCCAGGCGCTGGCCGCATCCTTCGCGATCTGCTGGTTGACCTGCTTGAGCTTCGCCGTCTGCTCCGCCGTCGTGGTGGCCTGCTCGGCCTCCTTCACCCACGTCGTCACCTGCGGGTTGTCGTAGCCCCAGTAGAAGTCCGGGTTGCCGTACCAGACCACGTCACGGTCATTGACGTGCTCCTGCAGCGTCGCCGTGAAGTCGTGGTTCTTGAACACCTTCGTGTACCACTCGTCGGCCGAGATGGAGTTGATGGTCACGGTGATGCCGACCTTGGCGAGCTCGCTCTTGAGGAACTCCGCCACCGCGGGGTGCGGGTCGTAGGTCGGGGTGTCGAGCGTGAAGCTGAAGCCGTTCGCGAAGCCGGCCTGCGCCAGCTCCTTCTTGGCCAGGTTGACGTCGTAGGGGTTCACCTTGGTGAGGTCCTCGTACCAGGGGTCGCTCGGCGGGACCATCGAACCGATCAGCGTGCCGTAGTCGCCCCAGATCGAGTTGAGGAGCTTCTTGGTGTCGATCGCGGAGTAGACCGCCTTGCGCACCTCGACGTTGTTGAACGGCGCGACCTTGTCGTTGAAGGCGAGGAGCTCCTTGGTGGTCGACTTGCCGTCGGAGATCGTGTAGCCCTTGTTGCCCTTGAACGTGCTCAGCGCGTCCGGGCTCTGGATGCTCGTCACGATGTCGACCTGCTTGGTCTGGAGCGCGTTCGACAGGGCCGATGCGTCGGTGAAGTAGTCGAACTCCACCTGCTTGTTCTTGGCCTGGCTGCCCCAGTAGCCGCTCCAGCGCTCGAGGCTGAGCGAGCTGCCGCGCTTCCACGTGCCGAGCTTGTACGGGCCGGTGCCGTCCTCCGCCGTCTTGTAGTTCTTCGTGCCGGGGCCGTAGATCCACACGTAGCTGAGGTTGTAGGGCAGCGAGATGGAGCGCGACGACAGCGAGATGGTGACCGTCTTGTCGTCGGGCGTCGCAATGCTCTTGATCACGGCGAGCTGCGACTTGCGCGCAGACTGCGAGTCCGCGGCGGTGACCCGCTCGATGCTGCTCTTGACATCCGCACTGGTGACGGCCTTGCCGGAGTGGAACTTCACACCGTCGCGCAGCGTGAACGTGTAGGTCAGGCCGTCCGCGCTGGTCGTGTACTTGGTGGCGAGCAGGGGCTCGACCTTGCCGTCGTCGCTCAGCTTGAACAGGCCCTCGTAGACGTTGCCGTTGAGCGCCTCGGTGACGCCCTGGCCGCCGCCGGCGGTGTTGTCGAGGTTGACCGGCTCGTAGAGCGAGCCGATGGCGATGGATGCGTCGCCGCCGCCCGCGGAGGACGACGAGCCGCCCGCGCAGCCGGCGAGCGCCAGAACGGCGGTGACACCGACGGCGAGCGTCGCGAACAGGGTGGACTTTCTCACGGGTTCTCCAGTGCTGTGGGAGGGGGTGGGGGGAAGGTGCGAAGGGGTGCGGGTCAGTGCTGGAAGGCGCCGCTACCGTGCTGATCGGAGCTGAAGGCGACGCGCTTCTCCCCGGCGGTGACCGCGACGGGGAAGCGGTTGTTGCGCGGCGGCAGCGGACAGTTGTACTGGTCCGAGAAGCCGCACGGCGGTACGAACGCCCGGTTGAAGTCGAGGACGGCGCGGTCGCCGTCGAGCTCGACGAACAGGAAGCGGCCGGAGGCGTAGGTGCCCTCGTCGCCGTCGGCCCCGTTGCTCGGGTCGCCGAACACGAGCAGCAGCGTGCCGCCGTCGTCGAAGGCGCTCAGCGTGTAGGAGACGCCGTCGCGCTCGAAGCGGATGTCGCCCGGGACGACGAGGTCGCGGGTGAGGCCGTTGTCGCGGATGTGCTCGAACGGGATGGTGCGGTCGTCGGAGACCGGCGTGAAGGTCGCCTCGACCACCCAGCTCGGGTCGAACGGGAACACGTCGATGCCCTCGAACGCCCGGATGGCCGGAGATGCCGCGTCCCAGAGCCGGATGCCGCGCTCGGCCTCGCCCGTCTCCAGGCTCGTGCGGGTGAGCTCGGTCGCCGTGACCGTCTCCGGATGACCTGCGCGCGCCTCCTCGAGGGTGGTCTCGTCGCCGGCGGGGAGCCAGCGGGTCTCGACCAGCGCGAGGTTGCCGGTGGGTGCGGTGACGCCCCGGAGGCGGCTCTCGCGCCAGGCCTCCCAGCCCTCACGGGCGCGGTCGACGGTTTCGGGGGAAGCGGAGGGCAGTGTTGAGATATCGGTCACGATGTCGGACATAACCATCCGAGTCTGCGACTTGTTCCCGGAATCGCCCTATTCGTGTTGCTCTGTGTTGCGACCGGTCGCGCGGACCACCGCCGGGCTGATCGCGAGGATGCCGGCGACGACGGCCGGCACGAGCAGTGCCCAGCCGAGGTCGGGACGCGCGAAGAGGCCCTGAAAGCATCCCACCGCGATCGCCAGTTGGAGGATCTGGATGGTCAGCGCGGACGCGCGTGCCCAGCTGCGGCGCCGGATCAGGCCGGCGAACGTGGCGATCGCCCAGGCTGCGGCCAGGAAGCCGAGGACTGTGATCGCGATGGCGGACGGATACGACTCCGGCCTCTGCGTGAGCAGCTCGATGAGCAGCCAGACGGCGAGCCCGGTGACGAGCACCGCCTCCAATCCGACGATGATCGCGAGCACCAGGAGCAACGCGGGGCGGCCCTGCGCGGCAGGCGCAGAGGCGTTCTGGGGGTCGGGCACTATAGCATCCTGACGTTTCCGGCTCGTGTTCTCAGCGTTATCCCATACAAAACTATTGATTCGGGATAAGCGCTATGGGAGCATATTCAGCGGTCGAGTTAACGCTCACAGGGTCGTGGGCAGGTCTGATTCCCCACGGATCTAAGCACCCTGCAACCCGACTGCTTACCTGCATTCTATGGCCCCCTCAGGCTAGGAACCCCAGTAAACAAGGAGCACATCTACATGGATTGGCGCGACAAAGCCGCCTGCCTCACCGCAGACCCGGAACTCTTCTTCCCGGTCGGCAACACCGGGCCTGCGGTCGACCAGATCGACAAGGCCAAGGCGGTCTGCGCGCGCTGCACCGTGACCGAGATCTGCCTGCAGTACGCCCTCGAGACCGGTCAGGACTCGGGCGTCTGGGGTGGTCTCTCGGAGGATGAGCGCCGCGCCCTCAAGCGCCGCGCCGCCCGCGCCCGCCGCGCCTCCTGAGGCCGGCCGCACCACAGCACCACACCGTCGGCGCGGACCCGCATCCACCGCGCGCACGACACAGCCGAGGCGGCGCTCACACACCTAGCACCGAGCGCCCCTCGGCTTTTCTGCGCCTGCGGGCTTTTCTGTGCCTGCGGGCTTTTCTGTGCCTGCGGGCTCTTCTGTGCCTGGAGGCTCTTCTGCGCCCGCGGTGGCGCTACGGCTTCGTGAGGTAGCGGAGCGGCACCTCGATGGTGACCTCGGTGCCCTGCCCCATCAGCGTGTGCCAGTCGATGGCGCCGCCGAGTTCGCCCTGGATGAGCGTCCGCACGATCTGGGTGCCCAGGCCGGAGCCGACCTTGCCCTCGGGGAGGCCGGAGCCGTTGTCGACGACCTTCACCGTGAGCGAGTCGTCCGACCGCTTGGCGATGATCTCCACCTGACCCTCGCGGCCGGCGAGCCCGTGCTCCACCGCGTTGGTGACGAGCTCGGTGAGCGCCAGCGCCAGCGGAGTCGCGTACTCGGACGGCAGCTGCCCGAACCTGCCCGTCTTCTTCGGGTGCACGGTCGTCGTGTGGCTGGCGGCGACCTCGGCCACGAGCAGCAGGACCCGGTCGAACACGTCGTCGAAGTCGACGATCTGCGCGAGCCCGGTGGACAGGGTGTCGTGCACGACCGCGATGGCGGCGACGCGTCGCATCGCCTGGCTGAGGGCCTCGCGGGCCTCCTCCGAGTGCGTGCGGCGGGCCTGGATGCGCAGCAGCGAGGCAACGGTCTGGAGGTTGTTCTTGACGCGGTGGTGGATCTCGCGGATCGTCGCGTCCTTCGTGATGAGCTCACGCTCCTGGTGGCGCTGCTCGGAGACGTCGCGGCACAGCACGATCGCGCCGACACGCTCCCCGCGGTTGCGGATCGGGATGGCGCGCAGCGAGACCGTGACCCCGCGCGCCTCGATGTCGGTGCGCCAGGGGGCGCGGCCGGTGACGACGAGCGGGAGGGACTCGTCCACCGTGATCGTGCCGGCCAGAAGACCCGTCGTCACGGTCGCGAGGGACTCGCCCTCGAGCTCGTCGGTGAACCCCATCCGGTTGAACGCGCTGAGCGCGTTCGGGCTCGCGAAGGTTGTGATGCCGTCGACGTCGAGGCGAATGAGTCCGTCCGCCGCACGCGGAGCACCGCGACGTGGAGCGGCGGGAGCGCCGAGGTCCGGGAAGTCGCCCGTCGCGATCATGTTGAACAGGTCGTTGGCGCACTCGTTGAAGGTGAGCTCCTGGCGGCTCGGGGTGCGAGCCTCGCTCAGGTTGGTGTGGCGCGTGATGACGGCGACGGGCTCGTCCGCGGTCTGGGGCGAGTGGACGGACAGGCGCCGGATGACCGGGACCGCGCGCACGCGGGTGGGCGTCTCCTCGAACCAGTCGGGCGCCGACGTGTCGATGATCTGCTTGGACGAGTACGCGTCGGTGACCTGCTGCCGCCACTCCGGCTTGATGCGCTGGCCGACGAAGTCGCGGTAGAAGAGCGTGGCCGCGGACGAGGGACGCGCGTGCGCGACCGCTACGAAGTCGTCATCCGCCGTGGGGACCCAGAGGACGATGTCGGCGAAGGCCAGATCGGCGAGCAGCTGCCAGTCCCCTACCAGCCCGTGCAGCCACTCGACGTCGGCCTCGGAGGAGCGGCCGTGGGCATGAACGAGATCACTGAGCGTCGACACCACCCCATCCTAAGCGGGCTCCGCTGAGCGCCCCGCAGGTTCTCCACAGGGCACATATGCCCTGGACCGTGCGGCAGCTCCCCTGCTTGAGTGAGGCATCGGACATATCACAGGTCCAGTACAACACGGACCACCGACACTCGTAATTGGAAGACTCATGCACCACTTTGCACTCGCCACCGCTCCCGCCCCCACGATGACCCTCGTCGTCCCCGAGAGGACGCCGCGCCAGGAGGTTTCGCCCGTCCGCGCCTGGGATCTCAGCGACCCCGACCCCGGCACGCTGTGCTCCAGCCTCGCCCGCTGCGTCATCGAGATCCTCGCCGGCGCCAGGCCGCTCGACCAGATCAGCCCTTGGGTGAGCGACGGCGTGTACGTCCATCTTCTGCGCCGCACGGTGCTTGCGGCGCGAGCCCGTGCCAGTACGCGGAGGACCCCCGGGCCCCCCCCAAA
>JAEWJG010000198.1 GCA_023386675.1 Actinomycetes bacterium | reverse complement strand
GTGCCCGGGTGCGTCACCCGGCGGCGGCGGCTCGTGCCGTGTCCCGCCGAGCCGTAGCCGACGAGCACGGCGCCCGCCTTCGGCTCCTCCTCGTGCGACACGGTCGCGGCCGCATCCGCGGCGACCTCCTCGGCCGGCTCGGGCTCGCTCTGCGGCGCCGCGGCGGCCTGACCGCCCGCGGTGACCGTGAAGATCGGCGTGCCGACCTCGACGGTCTGACCCTCGGTGACGAGGAGCTCGCCGACGGTCCCCTCGAACGGCGAGGGCAGCTCCACCAGCGACTTGGCGGTCTCGATCTCGACGATCACCTGGTTCACCGCGACCTGCTCGCCGGGCGCGACCTTCCACGAGACGATCTCCGCCTCGGTCAGGCCCTCGCCCACGTCGGGCAGGAGGAACTGGGACTCGCTCATGTGCGACTTCTCTCTGTCAGGGGCGCCCGGATCGGGGCGCGGCGTCAGTACGCCAGCGCCCGGTCGACGGCCTCGAGGATGCGGTCGGCGTCCGGGAGGTAGAGCTCCTCCAGCTTCGCCGGCGGGAAGGGGACGTCGAACCCGGAGACGCGCAGCACCGGCGCCTCCAGCGAGTAGAACGCCTTCTCGGTGACGGTGGCCGCGACCTCGGACGCGACGGACACGTTGCCCGGCGCCTCCTGCGCGATGATCAGGCGGCCGGTCTTCTGCACGGAGGCGACGACGGGCCCGTAGTCGACGGGGGACAGCGACCGGAGGTCGACGACCTCCAGGCTGCGGCCTTCCTCGGCGGCGACCTCGGCCGCGCGGAGCGCGACGCTGACCATGCCCGCCCACGCGACGATCGTCGCGTCGGTGCCCGTGCGGACCACGCGGCTGGCGTGAAGCGGCGTCGGGTTCTCGTGCAGGTCGACCTCGCCCTTGGGCCAGTACCGGCTCATCGGCTCGAAGAAGATGACCGGGTCGTCGGACCGGATGGCCTCCTGGATCATCCAGTACGCATCGTGCGGGGTGGAGGGAGCCACGACCCGGAGGCCGGCGGTGTGCGCGAAGTACGCCTCCGGCGCCTCCTGGTGGTGCTCGACCGCGCCGATGTGTCCGCCGTGCGGGATGCGGATGACGACAGGGAACGGCATCCGGCCGTTGTGCCGGTTGGTCATCTTGGCCAGCTGCGTGGTGATCTGGTCGAAGCCCGGGAAGACGAATCCGTTGAACTGGATCTCGAGCACCGGCCGGTAGCCGCGCATCGCGAGGCCGATCGCCGTGCCGACGATGCCGGCCTCGGCGAGCGGGGTGTCGATGACGCGCTGCGGACCGAACTCCTTCTGCAGCCCCTCGGTCACGCGGAAGACGCCTCCGAGCGGACCGATGTCCTCGCCCAGGAGGAGCACCTTCGGGTCGTCGGCGAGCGCACGGCGCAGACCCGCGTTCAGCGCCTTGACCATCGGGAGCGACTGGATGCGCGGCTCGGCGACCGCGTCGGCGGGCGCCTGCGGCGACTCCGGCTCGGCGTGGTCGGCTGCTGCGGCCTCAGGACCGACCTCGGCGGACGCCTGCGCGTCGCCGTGAGCGGTGGCGTCCGCCTGCTCCGCGTCGGCCTCGCCGGTCTCCGTGGCTTCGGCCGCCTGGTCCTCGATCACGAACTCCCGCGTCCACTCCTGCTCGGCGACATGCTCCTCGAGCACGCGCGAGCCCGGCTCGCTCTCGATGATCTCGACCACGTCGATGGCCTGGGTGTCGAGCGACGTGCTGTCCACCGACTCCTCGGACGACGGGCCCTCGATCAACTCGGCCTCCACGTACTCCGCGTCGCTTCTCACGTCGCTCATGCGTCACCTCCGAATGACGACTCGTAGTCCTCGAGCCAGCGCCGCTGTTCCTCCGTCACGGGATGCGGCTCACTGTAGACGTGCTCGAACATCGAGGCGACGGGCGGCGTCTCGAGCTCCAGCGTGCGCTTCCGCACGTCGGCCGCCAGGTCGGCGGCCTCCTCGTCAGCGCTGTCGAAGAACGCCTGACCGACGCCCTGCTGCTCCAGGAACACCCGGAACCGCACGATCGGATCGCGGTCCGCCCAGTAGGCCTCCTCCTCGGCGGTGCGGTACTTCGTCGGGTCGTCGCTCGACGTGTGTGCGCCCATCCGGTAGGTCAGCGCCTCGATCATGCTCGGGCCCTCGCCGTTGCGGGCGTCGTCCAGATGCTTCGCGGTTACTGCGTAGGCGGCGAGCACGTCGTTGCCGTCGATCTGGACGCCCGGGATGCCGAAGCCGCTCGACCGCAGGTAGAGAGGTGTGCGGGACTGCGTGCTGACCGGCACCGAGATCGCCCAGTGGTTGTTCTGAAGAAAGAACACCTGCGGGGTCTGGTAGCTGGCGGCGAAGACGAACGCCTCGCTCACGTCGCCCTGGCTGGTTGCGCCGTCGCCGAAGTAGACGATGGAAGCCGCGTCGCGGGTGTCGTCGCCGGTGCCGACCGCGCCGTCGAACTTCATGCCCATCGCATAGCCCGTGGCGTGCAACGTGTGCGAGCCGATCACCAGCGTGTAGAGGTGGAAGTTCCCCACAGCAGGGTCTGTCGGGTCCCAGCCGCCGTGCGTGGTCCCGCGCAGGAGCCCGATGATGCCGATCGGGTCAATCCCGCGGATCATGCCGATGACGTGTTCGCGGTACGACGGGAACAGGTGGTCCTGCGGCTTGGCCGCGTGGGCCGAGCCGACCTGGGCACCCTCCTGGCCGTGGCTGGGGACCCAGAGGCCGAGCTGCCCTTGACGCTGCAGGTTGGCCGCCTCGTGGTCGAAGGTCCGCACCCGCACCATGTCGCGGTAGAAGCGGCGGTAGTCGTTCTCGTCGAGCCGCTCCAGGTAGGGGAGGTACTCGGCCGACGTCTCGCTCGGCTGGAAACGGCCGTCAGCGGTGAGCAGCTGGACCGTGTTCGCCGGGCGCGGGATCTCGTTCGTGGCAGCCACCGTACTAACCTAACCGCTTAGCGGGGTGCCCATTTGGTAGGTTCCGCACAAGATCCCCGGCGACCCGGAGGAGTTTCTCTACAGACTCCTCCTCGCCGACGCTGATGCGGATGCCCTCCGGCGGGAACGCACGGACCGTCAGCCCGGCGTCGAAGAACGCGTCGTTGGCGGCAGCGGTCTGCTCGCCCGTGGCCAGCCAGACGAAGTTGCCCTGCGCCGCCGGCACATTCCACCCCTGCTCGATCAGCGCGTCGCGCAGCCTGTCGCGCAGCATCGCGATGCGCGCCACGCGCTCCATCAGCTCGTCCTCCGCGTCGATGGAGGCGAGCGCCGCCACCCGCGCCGCGTCCGTGACGGAGAGCGGGATGGCCGCCGAGCGTGCCGCATCCAGCACCGCCGCAGGCCCGACCGCGTAGCCGACGCGCAGCGCGGCCAGCCCGTACGCCTTGGAGAACGTGCGCAGCACGACCAGGTTGGGGTAGCGCGAGAGCAGCGGGATGCCGTCGACCGCGTCGTCGTCGGTCACGAACTCGTAATAGGCCTCGTCGAGCAGCACGAGGAGGTCGGAGGGCACGCGCGCCATGAACGCCTCGAACTCGGCGGCCGTGACGATCGTGCCGGTCGGGTTGTTGGGGGAACAGACGATGACCACCCGGGTGCGGTCGGTGATGGCGTCGGCCATCGCCTCCAGCTCGTGGCTGCCGTCGGCACGGACGGGCACCTGGACGCTCGTCGCACCGGACACGGTCACCAGCCCCGGGTACGCCTCGAATGACCGCCAGGCGTACACGACCTCGTCGCCGACGCCGGCGGCCGCAGCGATCAACTGCGCGAGGAGGGCGACCGAACCGCTGCCCAGGTGCACCTCGTCCACGCTCACGCCGTGCCGCTCCGCCAGCCGCGCGCGCAGGTCGGCCCCGCCGGCGTTGGGATAGCGGTTCAGCTCGCCGAGGGTCGCCGTCACCGCCTCCACCACAGAAGGGAGCGGCGGGTAGGGGTTCTCGTTGCTCGACAGCTTGAAGCCGTCCGCCGGCGCCGGGCGCCCCTGCTTGTAGGCGGGGACGCTGACGATCTCCGAACGGAGCTTCACGCCGAGCGTGTCTTCGGAACTCACAGACCCAACTTAGCCGCGCCCGCATACCCCGCGGGGAATCACCGGAATCTGTGGAGAAGTCAGGCCTGTCGACGACGACGCTCGAACGTCAGACGCACACCGCAGTTCAGGAACGCCGCTCCCACCAGGAGGGAGGACACCAGCACCGGCCAGTCCTCGGGGTGACGTGGCAGCGCGACGATGCCGCCGAGCAGGTAGAACCCGCCGATCCACCACGCCGCGAGCGGTCGTGCGGTCAGCCGCCACCATGGCCGCGGCGGCGCCACCGGCTCGACCGGGCCACGGAACGACCGCGCGACGGCGACGAGAAGGGCGGTCCCGAGAACTTCGCCGATCAGGGCGGCCACCAGCCCCGGAACAGCGGACCGCAACAGCACGCCCAGCGCGTAGTTGACCACCACCATGAGCACCAGCACCACGAACTTGTGCCCCGGGTTCATCACCCGGAGCGGCCACCACTGCAGCGGAGGATACGTCCTGCGAGCGTCGAGGGGCGGCGGAGGCACGAGTCCGTCAGGGGTGGGCACGAGCCGACCATATCGCCACCCCTGTACCCCTCGGGCGCGCACTGCCAGGATGTGGACATGCGATTCCTGCTCAGACTGATTATCAACGCCTTCGCCCTGTGGCTCACGACGCTGATCGTCAGCGGCGTCACCGTGAAGCCGTACGCGCCCGACACGACGGCGCTCGTGCTGACCTATCTGCTGATCGCCCTGATCTTCGGCGTGGTCAACGCGATCGTCGGTACCGTCATCCGCGTCGTCGCGTTCCCGCTCTACATCCTGACGCTGGGGCTCATCTCGTTGCTGGTCAACGCCTTCCTGTTGTTCATCGTGTCGTGGATCAGCGACGCGATGGGCTTCGGGCTCCACATCGACGGGTTCTGGTCGGGCATCCTCGGAGCGCTGGTTCTGGGCATCATCGCCTGGCTGCTCGGGCTGATCTTCCGGCCCGCCCGCCGCGACTGACGTCCGCGGCGCGCTCGCGCGTGCGGGAGAATGGTGGGGTAACCGCCGCCTGATCCCGCGAGGAGCACCATGTCCGCCCTGCCTCCCCAGCCGCTCAGCCCACTCGACGGCCGCTACCGCTCCGCCGTCCTCGGGCTCGGCGACCACCTCTCCGAGGCCGGCCTGAACCGGGCGCGCGTCCAGGTCGAGGTCGAGTGGCTGATCTACCTGACCGAGCACCGGATGTTCGGGTCGTCGCCGCTGAGCGACGAGCAGAAGCACGCCCTCCGCGCGCTGGCCGACGACTTCGGGCAGCCCGAGATCGACCGTCTGGCCGAGCTGGAGGCGACCACCCGTCACGACGTCAAGGCGGTCGAGTACCTGGTGCGCGAGCGTCTGCACGCGCTCGGCCTCGATCACATCGCCGAGCTCACGCACTTCGCGGCGACGAGCGAGGACATCAACAACCTCTCCTATGCGCTGACCGTGAGCGCCGCCGTGCGCGAGACGTGGCTGCCCAAGTTCCGCGCCGTGATCGGCGAACTGCGAGCGCAGGCCAAGCAGTACCGCGACGACGCCATGCTCGCCCGCACCCACGGTCAGCCGGCTACGCCGACCACCATGGGCAAGGAGCTCGCCGTCTTCGTGCACCGCCTGGAGCGCGTCCGCGAGCAGATCGAGGCCGGCGTCCACCTGGGCAAGTTCAGCGGCGCTACCGGCACGTTCGCCGCGCACCTGGTCGCCGATCCCGACGCCGACTGGCCCCGCATCTCGCGCGAGTTCGTCGAGAGCCTCGGCCTCGACTGGAACCCGCTGACGACGCAGATCGAGTCCCACGACTGGCAGGCGGAGCTGTACTCCCGCATCTCGCACGCCAACCGCATCCTGCACAACCTGTGCACGGACATCTGGACGTACATCTCGCTCGGCTACTTCCGGCAGGTGCCGGAGCCCGGTGCGACCGGCTCGTCGACGATGCCGCACAAGGTGAACCCCATCCGCTTCGAGAACGCGGAAGCCAATCTGGAGCTGTCGAGCGCCGTCCTCGACTCGCTCGCGGCAACCCTGGTCACCAGCCGGCTGCAGCGCGACCTGACCGACTCGACCACGCAGCGCAACATCGGCGTGGGTCTGGGCCACTCCCTCCTCGCACTCGACAACATCGAGCGTGGCCTCGGCCAGATCGCCATCGACCGGACCGTGCTGGCCGAGGACCTCGACGCCAACTGGGAGGTGCTCGCCGAGGCCATCCAGACCGTCATCCGCGCCGAGGTAACCGCCGGCCGTTCGACGATCTCCGACCCGTACGCGCTGCTCAAGGAGCTGACGCGCGGCAAGCGCGTGGACCACGCGGCGCTGACGGAGTTCGTCCAGGGCCTGGAGATCGGCCAGGCGGCGAAGAACCGCCTCCTGGCGCTCACGCCCGCCGGGTACGTCGGGCTGGCGTCCGAGCTGGTCGACTACCTGTAGAGCGGATCAGTGGCCGCGCGGGCGGTCGTCCCCGTCGGGGCGGGCCTGCGCGGCCTTGGCGCGCGCTTCGGCATCCTGTTCGTGGATGTCCTCCACCTCGGCCTCGGTCGGCTTGAACGCGAGGGCGAACAGCGCCAGCAGCACGAGCGCCACGATGAAGCTCACGCCGAACGCGACGCCGGCGAGCACGAACTCGCGCGTGGCGATCAGCACGATCAGGCCGACGAACACGGCGAGACCGGCGGAGATTCCGAGGAGTTCGACCGGGAGGAAGCGGTCGCGGCGGGTGGGCTGCAGGTTCTGTGTCACTCGGGGGTCTTTCTTGTCGCGCGAGGTCACGTTCCGCTCTCCGCTCCGCGGGACGCGCCGGAAGTTCGGGCAGCGCCGCGCAGCGTGGCCGCGCCGATGCCCTGGAAGACACCGACGACGACCGCCCACGCGCCGAACAGCCCGATCGCGAGCACAGCGTCGGCGGGCACGAACAGCAGCACGAGCGCGAGGATCGCGGTGATGGCGCCGATGGTCAGCCAGTCGCGGGCGGCGGCGTCGCGGCGGCGTTCGCGGATGCCGTTGTAGAGCTCGAGGAAGCCGGTGAGCGCCGCCCACACGGTCACGAGGTAGAGGAAGAGGCCGAGCCCGCCACCCAGGAGGGACAGCGCGAGCACGCCCGCGACCACTCCGATGGCGCCCTGCACCGTGAAGAGGGTGCGGGTGAGCCGGCGGCCGGCGAGCATCCAGCTCAGGATGGCCGTGGCCAGCCCGTCGACGACGGCGAAGACGCCGAAGACCACGAGCCCGAAGGTAGCCGTGTGAGCGTCACGCGTGAAGGTGATGACCGCGCCTGCGGCGAGCGCCACGACCGCCCGGACGGCGGGGACGACCCAGTACCGGCTGTGCGCGTGGATGCTCGGACCCTGTGCAGGGACGGCGGTAGCCATTCGGCGACCTCTTTCGTACGGATTCGCCCTCCAGTCTAGTCGTCGGCTTCCTGCGCGTTCGCCGCATCGATCCCGCCTCCGCCGCTAGCATCGCGGCATGCGGATCGGTTTCGCGGCGTTGCGCGCGGTGGTCTTCCTCCTCATGGTCGCGGCCGTCGTCGCGCAGCTGGCGACGAGCATCCGGAACACCAGCGACCGCGGCGGCAGCGTCGCCGCGCTGCTCGTCAACTTCTTCAGCTTCTTCACGATCGACTCGAACGTCCTGGGAATCGTCGTGCTCGGGATCGGCGCGGTGCTGCTGCTGGTGAGGAAGGGCGAGGATCCCGGCTGGTTCACCGGCTTGCGCGCCGCCGCTGTCACGTACCTCGTGACCACCGGGGTCGTGTACAACCTCCTGCTGCGCAACATCGCGCTCCCGCAAGGCACGACGGTGGGCTGGTCGAACGAGGTGCTGCACGTCGTCGCCCCCGCGTACCTGCTGATCGACTGGCTGTTCGCGCCCGGCCGCACCCCGCTGCGGCTGCGGGCGGTGTGGGGGATCGCCGTGTTCCCCATCCTCTGGGCCGTGTACACGCTCGTGCGCGCGCCGTTCGCGATCGAGCCGGTGTCCCGGAAGGCGCCGTGGTACCCGTATCCGTTCCTCAACCCGGCGACCAGCCCGAACGGCTACCTGTCGGTGTCGTTCTACGTGGTGCTGATCGCGGTCGTCATCCTGGCGGCCGGGTACGGCGTGGTGTGGGTCTCGCGCCGGTGGGGCGTCAGACCGTCTTCGGCCGAGAGCGGCGCGGCTCGCGGTCCTCAGCGCGCGCCCACAGGATGACCGCGGCCAGCCCGCCGACGGCGAGCAGGAAGCCGCCGGTCGGCGTGACTGTGTCGGAGATACCGCGCTGGACGAGCATGGCGGATGCGATGCCCGCGAGGGTCCCGGCGACCGCCACAACAGCGAACGCGTAGGAGACAGCGCGCGTCGCGCCTCCTACCACCAGGCCGCGGATGACGAGGGAGACGGCGCCGACCAGCCACAGCGTCGCGACGGGGAAGGCGAGGAGGAGACCGAGAGGATCGCGGAGCAGCACGCCGGGGATGACGTACATCACCGCGGCGGCGAGCAGCAGCACGACGCCCAGCAGCGCGAAGGCGCCGGCCCGCGCGCCGTCCGTCCGGAGCCCGAGGATCGGCCGCAGCAACGACGACCATGTGAAGGCCAGCGCGAACGCCACCAGCGCGAGCGCCACGCTGCCCGCACCCCCCAGGAGGGGGAGGAGGATCTCGGTCATATCCCTATTGAACGCCCGGATGGCCGCGTTCGCGTCCCCCGGGAGGATGATCTCCTTCTCGTCGGGAGGCCTCGCCTAGGCTGAAAGCCTCCGCCGACCCGGAAGGACCGCATGCGCACAGAACTCCCCGTCGACTCCTGGCAGGACACCCGCGACACGCTCCACATGTGGACGCAGATCGTCGGCAAGATCCGGATGTCACTGACACCGACGGTGAACCACTGGTGGCACGTGACGCTGTACCTGAGCGCGCGCGGCCTCATGACGGGACCCATCCCGATCCCGGCCGGGATCCTGGACATCGAGTTCGACTTCGTGGAGCACCGGCTGGTGCTGCGGACCAGCGATGGCGGCCACCGCTCGCTCCCGTTGGCCGGCCAGTCCGTCGCGTCGTTCTACGCGGGGGTGTTCGAGGCGCTCCGCTCGCTGGGCGTCGACGTGGACATCCACCCGGTGCCGAACGAGGTGGAGGTCGCCATCCCCTTCACGGACGACACGGAGCACTGCACGTACCAGCCCGAGCAGGCGGCAGCGTTCTGGAGCCAGCTGATCGACGCGGGGACGCAGCTGCAGCGTTTCCGGTCGCGGTTCATCGGCAAGGTCAGCCCGGTGCACTACTTCTGGGGCGCGATGGACCTCGCCGTCACGCGCTTCTCCGGGCGCACGGCGCCGACGCATCCCGGCGGCGCCCCGAACTGCCCGGACAGCGTGATGCACGAGGGCTACTCTCACGAGCTGAGCAGCGCGGGCTTCTGGCCGGGCGGAGGTGCCGAAGGCGCGTACTACTCGTACGCGTATCCGGCGCCGAAGGGTTTCGCCGACGCCGCGGTGCCGGACGGTGCGTACTTCAGCGAGACGCTGGGCGAGTTCCTGCTTCCGTACGAGGTTGTCCGGCAGGCGGCGGACCCGGATGCGCTGGTGCAGGAGTTCCTGGAGGCGACGTACCGGGCGGCGGCCGACCTGGGGAAGTGGCCGCACGACATCGACGCTGCCGAGTAGGGGATTCGTGGACGAGTCGACGCCGACAGAGGTCATCTTCATCGGCGGCCGTTCAGGCGTCGGGAAGACGACCGTGGCCGCCGAGGCTTCCCGCATCCTGGCGGCGCTGGACGTGCGGCATGCCGTCATCGAGGGCGACAACCTCGACCAGGCGCACCCGGCGCCGTGGCGCAACGGCATCGACCTCGCCGAACGGAACCTCGCTGCCATGTGGAGCAACTACCGGGCTGCCGGGTATGCGCGTCTGCTCTTCACGAACACGGTGAGCGTGCTGCAACTCCCGGAGCTCACGGCAGCGATCGGTGGAGAGGTGCGCTCATTCGCCGCCCTCCTGACCGCCACCGACGAAACAGCCGGCGCGCGCCTGGCCCTCCGAGAGGTCGGCGGCGGCCTCGACGAGCACCTTCACCGCAGCAGGGCCGCTGCGGCGGAGCTCGACGTGAACAGCGACGCGTACCGCATCGCGACCGACGGGCGTTCGGTCACCCAGATCGCTCATGAGCTGCTTCTCGCCGCCGGCTGGATGTCGCGTCCGGCATAGCCTGAGTCCCATGGTCGATCCGATCCCGTACGCACCTCTATCCGTGTCGCAGGACGACGTCGCGTACCTGCCAGGGCCGGACTCCACGGTGTCCGGTCTCGTGCCTGCCGGCACCGTGGAAGCGTTCGAGCTCGCGGATTCGCGGATCTACCCGGGGACTCGGCGCACGATCCGGGTGCATCGTCCGGCCGGCCTCGCGCCCGGGACGCCGACCGCGACGATGGTCGTCAACGATGGATGGCTGTACCTGGACCCCGCGGGGGAGGTGCGCGCGGGGATCGTCCTCGACAATCTCGCGGCGCAGGGTGCCATCCCGCCGATGACGTCCGTCTTCGTGGATCCGGGGGTGATGGATGCGGACGGCGCGCAGGCGAAGAATCGCAACGCCGAGTACGACGCCTTCGACGATCGCTACGCCACGTTCCTGCTCGAGGAGGTGGTGCCTCTCGTCGAACGTCGCTACCCGCTCATCCCCGACGCGACGATGCGAGGGATCTGCGGCGGCAGCAGCGGGGGCAACGCAGCACTGACAGCCGCGTGGACGAAGCCCGACGGGTTCGGTCGGGTGATCAGCTTCAACGGCAGCTTCGCGCAGATCCCGAGGGGCAACCCCTACCCGGCCCTCCTCGCCCGCGAGCCTCGGCGAGAGGTGCGCGTCTTCCTCCACGCCGCACACCGGGACCTGAACTGGAACGAGCGGAGAGACAACTGGTTCGCCGAGAACCTCGAAACGGCGGCAGCACTGGCTCGGGCCGGCTGGGATTTCCGGCTCGTCGTCGGCGACGGCGGCCACAGCCCGAACCACGGCGGAGTGCTGTTCCCGGATGCGCTGCGCTGGCTGTGGGCGGACGGCACGTGAGGAGAACCCACGACCTCGGCGGCCACCCCACCCTCTCTCAACTGGGCGCCCGCATCTGCATCCTCGGGCCGTCCAACAGCGGCAAGTCGACGCTCGCAGTAGCGATCTCCGCGGTCACCGGCCTCCCGGTCGTCCACCTCGACGTGCTGCGCCATGTGCCCGGATCCCCGTGGATCGAGCGCGAGCCCGACGACTTCGGGCGCCTCCACGACGCCGCCATTGCTGAGCAGAGTTGGGTGATGGAGGGGAACTACTCGCATTGGCTACCTCAGCGTCTCTCTCGTGCGACCGGTCTGATCGTGCTGGACGCATCGACGGCGACGAGCCTCGCCCGCTACGTCCGGCGCACGCTCTTTCAGGGGAACCGACACGGCGGGCTAGAGGGCGTCTCGGACCGGTTGAATCCGAGGATGGTCCGCTGGATCGTCACGCGCACGCCGGCGAACCGGGCCCGTTACCGGGCCATGGCGGAATCCGTCGACATCCCGGCGATCCTGCTGCCGAACAGCCGGGCATTGCGCCGGTTCTACCGCGAAGAAGGTCTTCGCCGGTGAGGACGAGCTCGGCTACACCGGCGCCATGTCGGTGAAGCGCGAGTAGTGGCCCTGGAAGGCGACCGTGACCGTGCGGGTGGGGCCGTTGCGGTGCTTGGCGACGATGAGGTCGGCCTCGCCGGCGCGCGGGTTGTCCTTCTCGTAGGCGGATTCGCGGTGGAGCAGGATGACGACGTCGGCGTCCTGCTCGATCGAGCCCGACTCGCGGAGGTCGCTCAGGGCGGGGAGCTTGTCGGCGCGCTGCTCGGGGCCTCGGTTCAGCTGCGACAGGGCGATGACCGGGACCTGGAGCTCCTTCGCGAGCAGCTTGAGGGCTCGCGAGAACTCGCTGACCTCCTGCTGGCGGCTCTCGACGCGCTTGCCGCTCGTCATGAGCTGCAGGTAGTCGATGATGACCATCTTCAGGCCGACGCGCTGCTTGAGGCGACGGCACTTGGCGCGGATCTCGACCAGCGTCATGTTGGGGCTGTCGTCGATGTAGAGCGGGGCGTCGTTGATGCGGCCTCGGGTCGAGGCGATGGTCGTCCAGTCGCGGTTGTCGACCGTTCCCTTTCGCATGTTCTGCAGGGGCACGGACGCTTCGGCGGAGAGGAGGCGCATGGCGATCTCGCTCCGGCCCATCTCGAGCGAGAAGAAGATGGTGGGCATGTCGTGCTTGATCGCGGCGGCACGAGCGAAGTCGAGCGCGAGCGTCGACTTTCCCAGCGCGGGTCGCGCGGCGACGATGACCATCTGGCCGGGGTGGAGTCCGTTGGTCAGTTCGTCGAGCTCGGAGAAGCCGGTGGGGACGCCCGTCATCGAGCCGTCCTTGTGCTTGGCGGCTTCGATCTCGTCGATCGCGACGGTGACCGCCTCTGTGAGGGGGACGTAGTCCTCGGTCTCCTGCGTGCCGGTGACGGAGTAGATCTCCGCCTGGGCGTTGTTGACGAGGTCTAGGACCTCGCCTTCGGCCTTGTAGCCCATCTGCGTGATGCGGGTGCCCGCCTCGACCAGACGGCGGAGGAGCGCCTTCTCGGCCACGATGTTCGCGTAGTAGCCGGCGTTGGCGGCGGTCGGGACCAGGCTGGTGAGCGTGTGCAGGTACTCGGCGCCGCCGGCGCGGGAGAGCTCGCCGATCTTGGTCAGCTCGTCGGTGACGGTGATGACGTCGGTCGGCTCGCCGTGGGAGTACAGCGTCAGGATCGCGTCGTAGATGATCTCGTGCTTGGGGATGTAGAAGTCGGTGCCGCGGACGACCTCGACCACATCGGCCACCGCATCCTTGCTGAGCAGCATGCCGCCGAGGGCGCTCTGCTCGGCGAGCAGGTCGTGCGGAGGGGTGCGCTCGGGAGAGCGGGCTTCGCCCGGGTCACGACCGTCGGCGAGACCGATATGGGCGATCGTCACGTTCTCTCCTCACTGTTCGCGCTGGTTCCCTCGACTCATTCTCGGGACGACCTCCGACACCCTATGAACGCCGGTCCGTCATTCACAACTCAGCCTGTGGATAAGACTGGGGAAAATCTGCGCGAAACGCCGTGGAGCGTGTGTAGAAGGTGTGTGGAAACCTGTGGACAACAAATGAGCTTGTCAACGAAAACGCCGCTTGATCGGCGTTTTTAGTTTCCCCAGGCTGTGTGTAAAAAGTTCCTTGAACCCTGTGACCAAGCTTCGACGCATGGCTGAAGAACCTGTGCACAACGGCCCTTAACGAGGTGTAGCGGCGGGGCGCGCCCGCCGCTA
>JAEWJG010000190.1 GCA_023386675.1 Actinomycetes bacterium | reverse complement strand
GCCATCGGATACCCCGTCGTGATGGTGCGGCCCGCCCGATCGGGCGATGAGCCACATACACTCTATGTGGCCCGAGCGGACTTTGGGGGTTCTGGGCGGCGCCGACCACCCCGACGATGGAGGGCATGCCCCTCACGCATTCGTCCGCAACGGAGCGGTCCCGTGCGCTGCCCGCCGCCGACCTCCGTCACTGGGAGACGCCGTACGCGGACGCGCTGGAACGCCATGCGGCGCGCGCGCCCCTCGCACTGATGGTGCCCGGGCACGGCGGAGACGGCGCCGCTCTGAGCGCACGCCTCTCCGAGTACCTCGGCCCGCGGCCGCTGCAGCTGGACATCCCGATGCTGGTGGACGACATCGACCTGGGCGACGACTCGCCGCTGAGCCGCTCGCTCACGCTCGCGGCGGACGCGTGGGGCGCACGGCGCACCTGGTTCCTGACCGGCGGCGCCTCTCAGGGCAACCGGATCGCCGCGCTCGCCGTGCGGGGCCTCGGCCAGAACATCGTCTCGCAGCGGAGCGCCCACTCCAGCTTCAGCGACGGAGTGCTGTCCGCCGGGCTGGCGCCCTCGTTCGTGATGCCGTCCGTGGATCCCGCTCACGGAGTGGCGCACGGCGTCTCGCCCGCGTCGCTCGAGGCGGCGCTGACCGCTGCGGCGCGCGCCGGTCGCCCGGCCGACGCGGTGTACGTGGTCTCCCCCAGCTACTTCGGCTCGGTCGCCGACGTCGGCGGCCTGGCGGAGGTCGCTCACGCGCACGGCGCCCCCCTGATCGTCGACGGCGCCTGGGGACCGCACTTCGGATTCCATCCCGGCCTCCCGGAGTCGCCCGCGCGCCTGGGCGCGGATCTGGTGATCTCGAGCACCCACAAGCTGGGAGGCTCCCTGACGCAGTCGGCGATGCTCCACCTCGGGGACGGACCGTTCGCCGATGCACTCGAGCCGCTGGTCGAACGGGCCGTCTCGATCACCGCCTCGACGTCCACGTCGGCGCTGCTGCTGGCCTCCCTCGACATCGCCCGGCACTCCCTCGCGACCGGCTCGGAGCTGGTCGGCCGGTCGGTCGCGGCCGCCGATGCGTTCCGCGATGCGCTGCGGGCAGACCCGCGCTTCGGCGTTCTCAGCGACGGCTTCGGCGCGTTCGACGACATCGTGGCCCTCGACCCGCTGCGCGTCGCGATCGACGTTTCCCGCACAGGTGTCAGCGGCCACTGGCTCCGGCAGCGGCTCGTCGACGCCGACGGCATCTTCTTCGAGATGTCGACGGCGACCACCCTGGTCGCGCTCATCGGCGCGGGCAGGACGCCGGATCTGGCGAGAGCCCACCGCGCGCTCGTCGCGGCAGTGGACTCGGCGGAAGCCGACGTCGAGCGGTCGGAGCGAGGCGCCGACCTGTTCCCGGCGCTCCCCGAGTCCGGCCCCGTGCGCCTCCTGCCCCGCGACGCCTTCTTCGCCGGCACCGAGGTCGTTCCCGCAGGCGAAGCCGTCGGACGCATCTCGGCCGACACGCTCGCCGCCTACCCGCCGGGGATCCCGAACCTCATCCCCGGAGAGGAGATCACGACCCAGACGGTGGCCTTCCTCCAGGCGGTCGCCGCGTCGCCGTCCGGGTACGTGCGCGGAGCCGTCGACCCGGCCGTCGAGCTGTTCCGGGTGACCCGGACGAACTGAACCCCCACCAATCGAAGGAGACTGGTATGCCCACCATCGCCCAGCAGCTGCTGCGCAGAAAACCCACGACGCCTCCCGCAGCGGGTGAGGCGCAGCTGAGACGCAGCATCGGCCTCTTCTCGCTGACCATGATCGGCGTCGGCGGGACGCTCGGCACGGGCATCTTCTTCATCCTCTCGCAGGCGGTCCCGGTCGCCGGCCCCGCCGTGATCTGGTCGTTCGTCATCGGCGGCGTCGTCGCCGGTCTCACCGCCCTCTGCTACGCCGAGATGGCGGGCGCCGTCCCCGTCTCCGGGTCCACGTACTCCTACGCGTACGCGACCCTCGGCGAAGGCACCGCCATGGCGGTCGGAGCCTGCCTGCTGCTGGAGTACGGGGTCTCCACGGCCGCGGTCGCCGTCGGATGGTCGCAGTACGTCAACCAGCTGCTCCAGAACCTCGTCGGCTGGCAGCTCCCGGTGCAGCTGTCGCAGGCACCGGAGCAGGGTGGCATCGTCAACGTCCCCGCGGTGATCGTCATCGTGCTCTGCTCGCTCCTGCTCCTGCGCGGGGCTCGCGAGTCCACAACGGTCAACAGCATCATGGTCGTCATCAAGATCGCCGTCGTCGTGTTCTTCTGCGCGGTCGCCTTCACGGGGTGGAACAGCGACCACTTCCACAACTTCGCCCCCGCCGGATTCGCGGGCATCGTCGGCGGCGCCGGCATCATCTTCTTCTCGTTCGTCGGGCTCGACGCGGTGTCGACGGCCGGCGAGGAGGCGAAGAACCCGAAGCGGAACCTGCCGCTGGCGATCATCTTCGCCCTGGTGATCATCATCGTGCTCTACGTCGCCACGAGCCTCGCCGCCCTCGGCGCGCAGGCGCCGGAGAAGTTCGCGAACCAGGATGCGGGGCTCGCCGCCATCCTGCAGAACATCATCGGCTCCAGCTGGCCCGGGACCATCGTCGCGATCGGCGCGATCATCTCCATCTTCTCGGTCACGCTCGTCGTGCTCTACGGGCAGACGCGCATCCTGTTCGCCATGTCGCGCGACGGGATGATCCCGAAGGTCTTCGCGAAGGTCAACCCGCGGTCGATGACGCCGGTGCAGAACACCGTCATCGTCATGATCGCCACGAGCATCCTCGCCGCCGTCGTCCCGATCGACTTCCTCGCCGAGATGACGAGCATCGGCACCCTTGTCGCGTTCCTGGTGGTGTCCCTCGGCGTCATCATCCTGCGCGTCCGGGAGCCCGAGCTGGAGCGCGGGTTCCGCCTCCCGTTCGGCTGGACCATCCCCATCCTGTCCATCGCCGGCTGCATCGCGATCATCACCCAGCTGCGGGTGATCACGATCGTCGTGTTCCTGATCTGGACCGCTGCCTTCCTCGTCTTCTACTGGTTCTACGGCCGGAAGCACTCCGCGCTGCAGAACCCCCAGCCGCTCGCTGAGGCGGAGGCTCCCTACACGAGCAACTTCGCCCAGCCGAGCAGGAGCGAGGTCCGTGAGGCGGCCGCACGCAGGAAGGCGAACCGGAGATGAGCATCGTCGTCGGGGTCGACCCCGCCCACCGCTCCGCCTCCGCGCTGCACCTCGCCCGGATGCTCGCCCGCTCGGCGGATGAAGACCTGATCGTCGCCGCTGTCGTCCCTCCCGCCTGGCCGACCACCGCCGGCGGAGCGGATGCTGAGTGGCGCGGCTACACCCGCGATAACGCCGACAGTGCACTCGACCACGCCGCCGCCGTGCTCGGCGATTCGATCGCCGCGGAGTACCTCCTGCACGAGGCGGCGTCGGCCCGGCGCGGCCTCATCGAGCTCGCGGAGCAGCGTGACGCGTCCCTGATCGTGGTCGGCTCCGGTGGGAGCGGGCAGCCCGGCCGCATCGCGCTCGGCGCCGAGAGCGACACGCTCCTGCACGCGTCACCGGTCCCCGTCGCGATCGCGCCACGCGGGTACCGCACCGACCCTGACGCACGCGTGGACCGGGTCACCGCCGCCTACCGGGGAACGGGCGCATCGACCGGCCTCGTGCTGGGTGCGGCCGCCGTCGCGGGGAGGGTCGGCGCGGAGCTCCGTGTCGCCTCCTTCGCCGTCGTCCCCCGCGACTCCGGGACCTCGGGCGCCGGCCTCGACGCCGAGCTGCCGATCGCGGACACCTGGGCCGCCGACATCGAAAGGCACGCGACAGCGGTGGTGCGCCAGGTCACCGAGCTGCCGGACGCCCCCGCCGTCTCCGGCGTCGCCGTCGGCATCGGCGACACGTGGGAGTCGGCCATCGAGGAGATCGGCTGGGAGTCCGGCGAGGTGCTCGTGGTCGGCTCGAGCACGCTCGGTCCGATCGCCCGCGTGTTCCTCGGCTCGCACGCCGCCAAGATCGTCCGCCACGCGCCCGTGCCGGTCGTCGTCGTCCCGCATGGCGTCGGCGTGCGGGAGCGGGACTGACACGGCGTCTCTCCTTGCTCGCCCCCTCTGAGCGCCACCTCCGACCGCCCGCCTCCGACCGAAACGCAGCCATGCCACATCCCCTCCTCGACCTCTTCCCCGCCGGAGCGACTGTCGACCCCGACGGCACCCTGGTGGTCTCCGGGTGCCGGGTCGACGACCTCGCGCGTGAGTTCGGGACGCCCGCGATCGTCGTCGATGAGCCCTCCCTGCGTGCCAGGGCGCGCGAGTACCGCACGGCCCTCACCTCCCGCCGGCCGCAGGCGCGCGTCGTCTTCGCATCCAAGGCCTTCCCTGCGACCGCCGTCCAGCGGGTCATGGTGGAGGAGGGGCTCGGCCTCGACGTCGCGGGCGGCGGCGAGATCCTGAGCGCCCTGCGCGCGGGAGTCGACCCGTCGCTCCTCGTGGTGCACGGGAACGCGAAGACGACGGAGGAGCTGCAGATCGCCGTCGAGGGCGGCGCGGGGCTCGTCGTCGTGGACAACGAGGACGATGTCGACCGGCTCGAGCAGCTGGTCGCGCCCGGACGTGTGCAGGGCGTGCTCGTCCGGGTCATCCCCGGGGTCGTCTCGTCCACGCATCCGCACGTGCAGACCGGGCAGGTCGGCTCCAAGTTCGGCCTGACACCCACAGCCGCCCGCGCCGTCATCGCGCGGATCGAAGCGAGCCCGCTCCTGGAGCTGCACGGGCTGCACGCCCATGTCGGCTCGCAGATCATGGATCCGACCGAGCTCGCCGCGGCTGTCGCGCCGCTCGCAGCGCTCGGCTCGTTCCCCGTCTACGACCTCGGCGGCGGTCTCGGCGCCCGTTACACGCTCGGGGACGCTCCGGCGTCGGTCGGCGAGTACGTCGGGGCTCTTCTGGATGCGGCCGACGAGCACCTGCCCGCCGACGCCGAGATCATCATCGAGCCGGGCCGCAGCATGGTGAACGCGTCCGCCTTCACCCTCTACACCGTCACCACCGTCAAGCGCGACGCCCGCAACTTCGTCGCCGTGGACGGCGGCATGGGCGACAACCTGGAGGCCGCCCTCTTCCAGCAGCGCTACGAGGCCGTTCTCGCCACCCGGATGCACGACGCGGACGCGGAGGACGTCGTGGTGGTCGGCCGGCACTGCGAGTCCGGAGACGTGCTCATCGACCCGCTGCGGCTGCCCGCGGCGCGTGTCGGCGACCTCCTGGCCGTCCCCGCCACCGGCGCGTACACGCACACCATGGCGAACAACTACAACGGGTACAGACGGCCGCCCGTGGTGTTCGCGCGCGACGGGGAGGCGAGGGCCGTCATCCGGCGCGAGACGTGGGCGGACCTCTTCGACCGCGATCTCTGAGCACGCGCAGGACCTTCTGGATGGGCCCGCACGATACGCTCACGCCATGGCGCATCTCGACGGAGTGACCTGGCCTCCTGCCCCCATCCTCACCGATCGACTCGTCCTCCGCGCGGCCGAGGCGCGCGATCGCGAAGCGCTGCTGGACCTCTTCAGCGACGACCAGGTCAATGCCTACGTCGGCGGCGCGGAGCCGCGCGAGCACCTCGATGAGCTCATGCCCGCGACACCCGGCCAGCGCGCCGGCTTCTTCGTGATCGAGGTCGACGGCGAGACGATCGGGCTGGTGTCGCTGGATCCGCGCGAAGCGCACCATGGGCACGTCCGCCCCGAGGGCGGCGAGGCGGAGCTCGGCTACATGCTGCTCCCCCGCGCATGGGGCCACGGCTACGCGACCGAGGCCTGCTCCGCGGTGATGGAGTGGTTCCACGCCGCGTTCCCCGACGAACCGCTGGTGGTGTCGACACAGCTCAGGAACACGCCGTCGCTGCGGGTGATCGAGAAACTCGGCTTCGAGGAACTCGGGCGCCACGAGGAGTACGGCGAGCAGCAGTGGTTCGGGGCGTGGCCCCGTGGGTGGGGCTCCACGCTCCGGTCGGACGACGTGGCCGCTGGCGCACTCCGCTGACCGGGGTGGCATAGACTGGCGTGGTCAGGGGGACTCGCCTATCGGGGCGACTTGTCTGGTTCGATTTCCAGAGTCCTCCACCGATCCTGCTAGCAGGCACCGTACGATCGCGTCGTGACCTCAGCGACCGAGAGAGCCGACGAGTACTGGGCGGCCGTGTTCGACGTCGAGGTCGGCGAGCTTCGGCGTCCTGGACTGCACACGACCCTCGTGGACGAACCGAACTCGGGGATCTACGTGCTGAGCATCGGCGAGGCCGTCCACATCCGCGCGCCGATGAGACTTCGCGATGCCGTCGAGGCCGTTGCATCCACCCCATCGCCCCTCGACACGATGCGGCCAGAAACCTGGAGGCGGATCGCGGGCAGTGGGAACGAAGTGCTCGGGCCGGCTTCTCACTTCCTGGGGAGCGACGATGTCCGCTCGATGCACCCTGAAGCCGAACCATCCCTTGCCGAGCTGCAGCAACTCTCCGCTGGGATCGCGGCGGACGAGCTCGACGAGTCCGGAGTCCTCGAACCGGGCGTCCGGCGATTCGGCCTGTGGCGCGACGGCCGACTTCTGGCAGTGTCCGCGCTGAGTACCTGGATCGGAGCGCCGACGGATGTCGGGCTCCTCGTCTCGCCGCGGAGTCGGGGGCACGGTGTCGGCCGTGAGGTCGCCGCCATCGCGCTCAGCGCTGCGATCCGCGGTTCCGGGATCGCACGGTGGCGGTGTCGGGAGGACAACGCCGCCTCGATGGCGCTCGCTCGCGGCTTCGGACTTCAGCCATACGCCCGGAACCTCGGCATCCGCCTGAGCGGGGCGTCGTGACACCGCCGCACGGGCATCCGCCCCGCGGACCGTCTACGTCGACTGACCGTCCCCCGACGAGCCGGCGAGCGCGGCCTCTTGCGCGCGGTCGATGAAGCCGGACAGCCCCGAGCTCTGAACGCGACCGCGCGAGCCGTTCGTCTCCCACCGGTCCCATCGGCTGAACGGCGTTCCGCCCTCCACCACCTCGCGCGCCGCGAGGATGTCGTCCGACGATCCGTCCGAGATCAGCGCCGCCGCGAGAGCAGGGTCGGCCGAGTAGCGGGGATCCTCGGCGTCGGCCAGGCACCTGAGCCATCCCGAGAGGACGAGGAGACCGGCCCGGACCTCTGAGCGGGCGGCCCCGTCCGGGTCCAGCTCGAACAGCCGACGCAGCGCTTCCGCGGCGAGTTTCGCGGTCTCCGGGCTCTGGGCGTCGAGGGCGAGCTTGACCAGCTCGACCATCGCCCAGGTGCCGCGCGACCGCAAGGCGTGAGGTTCGCTCGCGGAGGGATCCGAGTACAGCGCCAGGTTCTGGACGCACGCGATGATGCGGACGGGAAGCGCATCGAACTCGGGGCCGCCGCGGTTCAGGATGTCCGACCACTGCCGCATGAAGCTCCGGAGGCATTCGTCGATGTATTCACCGGAGCCCGTCGTCGCGGCTCGCAGGGTTCGGCTCGTCGTGGCGGTGACGAAGACCTCCGCCACCTGCGGCGAGAGCAGGATGTCCTGCTCCACCTCGACGATGCTCTGGAGAAGTCCGCTGCCCCGTGTCAGGGACGCCCCTTCACCCGCGTCCGACCGGTCGAGTCCGGCCATCCACACGCCTTGCACGATCTGTCCGAGAAGTTCCAGCGCCCGCTCAGCGGTCGCGAGCGCACCGGACCGGAGGCTGGTGCCGATGGCGTCCATGAGGGTGGCGATCTCGTGCTCGGTCTCCTCGTACGCGGTGACCGCTTCCTGCGGCTCCAGCTCGATGCTCGACTGGAGGAGCTGAATCATCCGGGCCGCCGCGTCGTCGTCGAGCCGGGTGGGCGTGACGATCCGGAATGCCGTGGCCCCGAGGCGCGTGCGGTCCCCTGGACGGATGTCGAGCACGATCCGAGGCGCGTCATCCGCATCCGGTGGAGGGGGAAGCGATGGACCCGGGCCGGCTGCCGGCGAGCCGAGCGACGCGATCGCCTGGCGCACGCTCTCGGGATCGATGGCCCGGACGACGCGGCCGGCCTGCGGCACCGGGACGTGCAGGGTCGCGACGGAGCGGGTGGATGTGCGCGACGAGTCGGAGGACAGGAGCTCCTCCAGTCCGCTCCGCGCGTCGGAGTACCGGCGCGCCACCTGATCGAAGCGATCCGACAGGGTCTCGATCAGGGAGGACCGCACGACTTCGTCCAGGCGCGACGGGTGCCCGAAGAGTTGGGTGAGCCTGGATGTCGACACCATCAGCAGGACGGCGGTCGCCGCGAGCCACGCGAACGCGATCAGGACACCCGTCGCACTCGGCAGCCAGATGTATTCGAGAGCCATCACCGCGTTCCCGGCGAGCCCCACGGTCACGAACCAGCTCGCGCCGATGTACGCCAGGACGCGCTTGCGGGACGTGCCGATGGCGAGGGGAGCCTCGGCGAACAGCTGCGCCGCGATCGTCAATCCGGCGAATCCCACGGACAGGAACGTCGTCTGCACCTGCCAGATCGCAGCATCGGACCCCTGCACCGGCGACAGGAAGCGGTGCACCCAGCCCGGATCGCCGGCGGAGTGGAACACGACGAGGAGCACCAGGCTGAGGACCAGCGCGCAGGCCACGATCGTGACCTCGCGCCACCAGGCGCTTCTCGGTGTGTCTGCTCCTCCACGCTTCCGGCGCATGACGCGACACTACTCACACCTGGGCTGCTGGGAAGCCGGTGCTCCCCGATCGCCTACCCGGCCGTGCACAATCCGCCAGCCCCTTATACCCATTCCATTTCCGCGTACCGTGACCGGCGATCAAGCAGGTATCGGACCGATCAAGGAGGACATCATGGCTATCGACGACAAGGCCGAGGCGAAGGGCGACAAGCTGAAGGGCAAGGTCGACGAGGTCATCGGCAAGGTGACCGACGACGAGTCGCGCGTGGTCAAGGGCAAGGCCGAGCAGGCGAAGGGAAGTGTCGAGGACACCGTCGCCGACGCGAAGGCGCACCTGAGGGACACCGCCGACAAGGCGCACGACGACCGTCGCCGCGACTCGGACGCGCTCTAGGAAGACGCGTCGCCCTTCTCGTGCTTGACCGCGAGGAGGTCGACCGTGCTCAGCTGGGGGTCCTTCGCCAGGAGCGTGGGACCCACCTCGCTGAGCGCTTTGGGGATCTCGCCGCCGAGGTGCGCGTGCCGCGCATCCTCGTCGGCGAAGGAATCGAAGATGCCGAAGTGCGTGTCGTCGAGCTGGAACGCGTACCACGTGCGCGTTCCGGGCTCGCCGTCGACGACGGCTTTGCCGCCGATCAGGAACTCCTTCAGCTCCGCCGCCTTCTCGGGCTTCGCTTCGAGCAGTGCGAGTACGCCGAACTTCAGGTCCATGTCCTTCTCCTTCGCGGTAGGGACGCCCCGTAACCCCGCGGAGGTGTCAGCCCGGACGGTACCCCTCGCCGGGCGCGTCTGCTATCGCCCGCGTGCCAATCGCTCGGTGTGACGCTCCTGCAACGCGGTCGCCCGGATCAGGAACCGTGCCACCGCATCCAGTTCGTCCGCACTGAAGTGGGCGATGACGTCGGCCTCGCCGTCGCGGACCAGCGGGCCGATGATCCCCCACGTCCGCTCGCGGACCGCCTCCGTCGCGTGAACCAGCACCTTGCGCTTGTCGGTCTCGTGCCGCGTCCGGGTGACGTAGCCAGCCTGCTCCAACCGGTCGAGCATGGTGGTCACGCTTCCGGTGGTGAGCCGGAGCCGGGAGGCGATCGTGCGCGGCGTGATCTCCGCCTCCGGCTCGGTGACAAGGATCTCGAGGCAGCGGAGGTCGGTGGCGTTCACGCCGAGGATGCGAGCCGTCTCGCGGTCGAAGTCGTCCACCGCCGCCTGATACCGCTGAATCGCCTCGCCCACGGCTTGCGTCTTGAGCGTCAAGTCATTTGACAATCAAGTTACCTCCTTCTAAGATCTCTTGATAATCAAGAGATTATAGGAAGGTTAGGCCGTCATGGTCAAAGCACTCGTCATCGGCGCGGGCATCGCCGGCCCGACGGTCGCCGTCGCGCTTCGACGGATAGGGATGGAGGTGGAGGTCTTCGAGCAGTTCCCCGCCGACGCCGACCAGCGCGGATCCTGGCTCAACTTCCAGGCGAACGGGCTGGATGCGCTCCGCGCGATCGACGCGGGCCGGTGGGTCGAGGATCTGGGCTACCCGGTGGACACGATGAGCTTCGTCAACGGCGCGGGCAAGCACCTCGGCCGGATGCCGATGGCGTTCCGACGGACGGACGGCCTGACCTCGCGGATGATGCCCCGAGCCGAGCTGTTCGTCGCACTGGCGGACATGGCCCGCCACCACGGTGTCGTCGTCCACCACGGCAAGCGGCTCACGGACGCCGTGAACACGGGTGCCGGGGTCGTCGCCCGCTTCGACGACGGCAGTGAGGCGGCCGGCGACCTCCTGATCGGCGCCGACGGCATCCACTCGCGGATCCGCCGTCTCATCGACCCGGCGGCGCCGGACCCGCGGTACGTGCCCGTGCTCAACATCGGCGGGTACATCCCGGACTTCACGGTTGAAGCGCCGCCGCGTGACTTCCGCATGCAGTTCGGCACCCGCTGCTTCTTCGCCTGGATGAACACGCCGGACGGAGGCACCCTCTGGTTCGCGAATCCGCCGCAGAGGGAGGAGCCGTCCCGCGGAACGCTCTCGGCCATCACCGACGAGCAATGGCGACGCCGCCTCCACGAGCTGATGGACGGCGACACGGGGCCGGCCCCGGCGATCATCGATGCCGCGCCCGGTCCCCTGACTGGATGGGCGACCTATGACCTCCCCGTCGTCAAGCATTGGCACGACGGCTCGCGGATGATCGTCATCGGCGACGCCGCGCATGCCACGTCGCCTGCCGCCGGCCAGGGCGCCTCCATGTCGCTGGAAGACGCCGTGATCCTCGCGAAGTGCCTGCGCGACCTCCCCGACACCGGGCGGCGTTCGAGGCGTTCGTCGCACTGCGTCGCGGGCGGGTGCAACGGATCGTCGCGGAGGGGCACCGCTCCTCTGCCGAGAAGGCCGCCGGCCCGATCGTCCGCGTCATCCGCGACGCGATCCTCCCCGGGAAGTTCCGGGCGGCCGAACGCGACGGAGGCCAGGCGATGATGTGGCTGCAGGGCCACCACATCGACTTCGACGAGCCCGTCCGCTGAGCGAGCGCACGCCGTCGACATCTAGCGGGACGCAGCGAGCAGGGCCTCCGTGTGCTCGACCACTTCACGGGGTCCGTCATGCTGTCGCAGGGCTTCGCCGATGCGTTCCGCAGCCGTCCGGTACGCAGGGCCGCCGGTGACCTCGTGCCAGGCGCGCAGGATCGCGCGGGGCGATGGTCTTCCCGTGCGCAGATTCACCCCGGCGCCGCCCCAGGCGACGCGGGCTGCGACTTCCGGCTTGTCCAGGTCTCCGCCCGCGACCACCAGAGGCACACCATGGTGCAGCGCCGCCAGCACCCCGCCCCATCCGCCGTTGGTCACCATCGCGTCGGTGCGAGGCAGCAGCCGATCGTACGGAAGCAGGTCTGCGACACGTGCGTTCGGCGGTGCGGGGAACGGCAGCTCGCTGTTCCCGCGCACGCCGGTCGCGACGGCGAGCTGCACCGGCTGGTGTCCGAGAGCCGCGAATGCGGGCCGGATGAGGTCGGCGGGATCCACATTCTGGGTCCCCTGCGTCACGTGCACCACCGGGCGCGGGTCGGCGAGCGACTCCGGCCACCACGAGGGCTCCGGGATGCCGCTGCCGGCATGGTCCGCGAGTTCGCCGACCCAGACGATCCGCCCCGGCCACTGGGGGCGGGGGTACTCCAGTTGCTCCACGCCGCTGGCGCACACCAGATCGCGTGAGTACAGCGCCTCCTGGAAGGTGAGTGGGGTCGGCGGAAGACCGGCGAGGGCACGCTGCTCGTGGAACGCGCGCTGAATCGGGCGGGATGCGGCCGAGAGC
>JAEWJG010000160.1 GCA_023386675.1 Actinomycetes bacterium | reverse complement strand
GCCCGCGTCATGCCGCGCCCGCCGGCCGCGCCGTCTCGACCCGTTCGATCGCCTCATCGGCCCGCCCTCCACCGTCGCCCTCGTCTTCGACGGGCTGCAGCCTGTCCTCGAAGTAGACCCGCGCGAGCGCGGCGCGCACCCGGTCGGCGAGCCGCAGCCGGCCGTCCTCGTCCGGGTGCGCGTCCTCGGCTTGTGCGGCGACCGGGCCGGCGAGGCGGTAGCGCTCGGCCGCATCCACCGTCCCGTGCACCTCGGCGTACTCACCGCCTGGCAGCCGGACGATACGGCCGGTCTCGTAGCCGTGCAGCAGGATGTCGCGGTCGCGCTTCTGCAGCGCCAGGCAGATCCGCCGGGTGAGCAGGAGAGCGACGAGCGGACCGGCGACCACGATCGCCTGGTACAGCGCGACGACCGACTCGACCGTGACGTGGAAGTGCGTGGCGACCAGGTCGGCGCTGCCGGCTCCCCACAGGGCGCCGTAGAAGACGAGCGCGGCGACTCCGAGTCCCGTGCGGGTCGGCTCGTTGCGCGGCCGGTCCAGGATGCGGTGCTCCCGGTGATCGCCGGTCACCCACTCCTCGACGAACGGATAGACGGCGACCGCGAGCAGGTACAGACCGACCACGGCGAGCGGCACGAGGATCGCGAGCGTCCAGGTGCGGCCCAGCCACTCCACCTCCCAGCCGGGCGGGACGAGCCGCAGCGCGCCGTCGAGGAACCCGGTGTACCAGTCCGGCTGGCTGCCCGCCGACGCGTCGCCGGGCGACGACGGCCCGTACAGCCAGACCGGGCTGATGGTCACCGTCGCGGCGGCGACCAGCAGGCCGCCGGTGACGATGGCGAACAAGCCGCCGGCGCGCACCGCGAGGTTCGGCCACACCGGCAGCCCGACCACGCGGTCCTCGGTGCGTCCTGGCCCGGCGAACTGCACGGGCCCGTTCACGTACGCGCTGCGGGCGCGCGCGGCGATCAGCACCACGAGCAGTGCGGGCACGACGGCGACGTGGATGGGGTAGAGGTTCTCGATGATCCGGCCGGGGAACTCGCCGCCGAACAGCAGCGCCGACAGCCAGGTGCCGACGACCGGGATGCCGAGCACGATCCCCTCGACGATCCGCAGCCCGGTGCCCGAGAGCATGTCGTCGGGGAGGGCGTAGCCGCTCCACCCGCCCGCGAGCGCTGTGATCAGCAGTCCGAACAGCAGCAGCCAGGAGAGGCGCCGCGGCCGCCGGAACGCGCCGGTGAAGAACGTCACCGCCAGCTGCAGGATGAGCGCCGCCGGCAGCAGCAGCGCCGCCCAGTGGTGTGCCTGCCGCACCAGCAGACCGCCCGGCAGCTCGAACGAGATGGCGAGCGTCGAACGCAGTGCCTGCGACATCTCGGCGCCGGCCAGCGGCAGGTACGGCCCGTCGTAGGTCACGCGCTCGCTCGACGGCGTGTACACGAACATCAGGATGAACCCGGTCACGAACAGCACGACCACGCAGGCGACGGCGACCACCCCGAAGAGGTTCGTCCAGTGCAGCGGCGCTCGCCGCATCCTGAGCTCTTCGCGCAGTGCGGTCGCGCGGCGGCCCGCGGAGGTTCCCGACACGAGCCGGGAGAGGCGCGCGGTGACGGAGGGGCGGCTTCTGCGATCGACGGGCATCAGAGGCTCCCGGCGAGCTCGCGGTCGGCCGGCTCGCGGTCGGCGGGGTCCCCGCCGGTGAACGCGCGGCGGGGATGCTGCACCGACAGCAGCGAGACGATGTCGCGGCCGAACACCACGGCGCTCGCCCAGACCAGAAGGACGCGCACCTTCCGCTCCCACGTCGGGATGGCGAGCACGTGGTAGCCGCGGTGCATCACCCAGGCGAGGAACCCCGTGATGACGATGCCGCGCCACTGGAAGATCCCCTTCCCGAGGCCCAGGGTCGCGACGACGCCGAGGCTGTGGTGCACGTAGTCCTTCGGCTGCTCGCCGTGCAGCGTCGCGACGATGTTCTTCGCCAGCCGCTTCGCCTGCCGCACGGCGTGCTGCGCGTTCGGCACCGTGATCGCGCCCTCGATCGGCGACGCCAGGTCAGGCACGGCCGCGTCGTCACCTGCTGCCCACGCGTCCGGCACGATTCCGTCGGCGGTCGCCACCCGCAGATCCGCCCGGACCGTGATCGAGCCGCGGGCCGTCACGGGGAGGTCGGTGTTGTTGGCGACCACCGGGTTCGCGCCGTTCCCGGCCGTCCACACGATGGTGTGAGCGTCGAACTCCTCGCCGGTCGACAGCACCAGGTGGCCGCCGTCCGCCGACACGAGCTGGGTGCCGAGGTGGATGCGCGCCCCGCGCTGCTCCAGCGACCGCACGACCCAGCGTCCCGGCTCGTCGGTCACCTCCGGCAGGATGCGGTCGCGCGCCTCCACCAGGTGGAACGACAGGTCGGAGAACCGCAGCTCGGGGTACGACTTCAGCAGGGCGGTCGCCAGCGACAGCGTCTCGCCGAACCCCTCGACGCCGGAGAAGCCGCCGCCGACGAACGCCACGGTCAGCAGCCGCGACCGCACGGGCCCTGGGGGCAGTACGGCCGCCCGGTCGAACGCATCCAGCAGCCGGTCGCGGATCGCCACCGCCTCCTCGACGTGCTTCATCCCGATCGCGTTCTCGACCACGCCCGGGATGGGGAACGTGCGCGTCACCGCGCCGGCCGTGACCACGATGATGTCGTAGCCGAGGTCGAACGGCTCGCCGTCCACGGGGCGCACGCTCACGGTCTTCGACGCGTGGTCGATGCGCGTGACACTCGCGTGGATGAGCCGTGCTCGCTTCAGATGGCTGCGGAGCGGGATGGCCGCGTGCCGCGCCTCGATCGAACCGGCCGCGACCTCGGGCAGGAACGGCTGATAGGTCATGTACGGCCGCGGGTCGACCACCACGATCTCCGCCTCGTCACGCCGGAGCTTCTTCTCCAGCTTCCATGCGGTGTAGAAACCGGCGTACCCGCCGCCGACCACCAGGATCCGGCGCATCACAGCCTCCCTGTCTCAGCACGATTCCTTCACCAGCTAAGACAAGGCAGGGCATCGATCTGTGACAGGTCAGGCGGGGACGGGCAGGCGCCTCAGCTTCTCGGGGTTGAGCACCCACTGCAGGCGCCGGATCCCGTCGGTCGTGACATCGAGCGTGACGAAGGCGACGACGCTCCCATCGCGCACCAGCACCGCCGCAGGACCGCCGTTCGCCTCAACGACGTGGACGGTCCCCTCCCAGAACCGGGTGTGGAACGAGCGCAGGTACTTGGCGACCGTCTCGCGCGTGAACACCGGGATGCGGGACGCGCGCGCCAGGCCGCCGCCGTCGGAGTAGCTGACGATGTCGGCGGTGAAGATCCGCTCCAGCTCGGCGATGTCGCCCGATTGGGCCGCTTCGAGGAACGCTTCGAGCATCCTCCGCTGCTCCTGCCGGTCGGCCTCGCGCACGTGCCGCTGCTCGGTGAGGTGCCTGCGGGCGCGGCTCACGAGCTGCCGCGCGGAGGCTTCCGAGCCCTGGATGATCTCCGCGATCTGCGCATACGGGTAGTCGAACGCCTCCCGCAGCACGTACGCCGCGCGCTCCGTCGGCGACAGCGACTCCAGCAGGACGAGCACGGCGAACTCCAGGGCCTCGCCGCGCTCCGCGCCGAGCAACGGGTCTGCAGACGTGTCGACCGGCTCCGGCAGCCACGGGCCGACGTAGGTCTCGCGCCGCACGCGCGCCGACTGGGCCTGATTGATCGCGAGCCGCGTGGCGGTGGTCGCCAGGAAGGCCGCGGGCTCGCGCACCGCCGACCGGTCGGTGCCCTGCCAGCGCTCCCAGGTGTCCTGGACGATGTCCTCTGCGTCGGCGACGGTGCCGAGCATCCGGTAGGCGATGCCGAACAGGCGCGGCCGGACCGCCGCGAACGTCTCCGCTGCGGCGGTCAGGTCGGCGTGCGCTGTCTCCCCGGGCATGGCCGAATGCTAGCGAGCATCCTCCAGCCAGCGGGAGTACAGCGTGCTCCCGAAGCGCTGGTCGGTGATGGCGGGATCGTTGCCGGGCACGAGCGAGCGGTCGTCGACCGTGCCGCCGAAGTAGCCGGCGGCGGGGTCGGTGACGACCGTGCGGTGGTCGCCGCGGGCGGCGAGCAGGCGGCGAGAGAGGCCGTCGAGCCGCAGCTGCTCCGGGCCGGCCAGCTCGAGCACGCCGTCCGACGGCTCGGCGAGCGCGACCTCGGCGAGGGCGGCCGACACGTCCGCAGCCGCGATCGGCTGCATCAGCACATCCGACAGCACCGCCGTGTCACCCTGGGTCGCGCCGTCCGTCAGCGCGCCGATGAACTCGAAGAACTGCGTCGCCCGCACGATCGTGAACGGGATGCCGCTCTCGCGCACGATCCGCTCCTGGGCGACCTTCGCGCGCATGTAGCCGATGTCGGGCAGCCGGTCGGCCCCGACGATCGACAGGACGACGTGGTGGCGCACGCCCGCGTCCTTTCCGGCCGCGACGAGGTTGCCGGTCGACCGCTCGAAGAACTGGAGCACCGGTCCGTCCTCGAACGACGGCGCGTTCGGGGTGTCGACAACCACGTCCGCGCCCTGCAGCGCCTCGGTGAGCCCGGCTCCGGTGACCGTGTCCACACCGGTCGATGGGGAGGCGGCGACCGCGTCGTGCCCGCTCTCGCGCAGCAGCTCCACGACCCTCCGCCCGACCAGCCCGGTGCCTCCGACGACGACGATCCTCATGGCGTTCTCCGTTCCCGCCCGCGGTCCGTCCACGGGCTCACCCGCTATGACCGGATACGGCCCGCGTCTGTGACAGTGCCGTCGCCGCTGTCACCTCGCCGGTGCTCGCCCGCGGGTCGCGGATCCCGATCCCGGACACCACCGCGCCCGCGATCAGCGCGATCGCGGCAGCGCCGGCCAGCTCGTGGAATCCGCCCACCGCCGACATCGTCCCGCCCGCCGACCCGGCGAGCGCCACCGCGACCAGCCCGGCGACGCGCGACACAGCGTTGTTCACCGCCGAGGCGATCCCGGCCCGGGCGGAGTCGACCGCGCCGAGGATCGTCGCGGTCAGCGGCGCGACCGTGATCGACATCCCGAGCCCGAACACCGCCACAGCGGGCAGAACCTCGGTGAGATAGTCGGCGTGGGCTCCGATGCGCAGCATGAGCAGGAAGCCGCCCGCCGCGACCAACGGCCCGACCGTCATGAGCAGCCGCGGGCCGACCTTCCCGCTGAGCCGCCCGAAGAACGCGGACAGCGCGATGAGCAGGATGCTCGACGGCACCATCGAGAAGCCGGCCAGCGTCGCCGTGTACCCGGCGCCCTGCTGCAGGAACAGCGCGAGGGCGAACGTGCCGACCGCCACGCCGCCGTAGATGAACGCGGTGGACACGTTGCCGACCGAGAAGTCGCGCGCGCGGAAGATGCCGAGCGGCAGCATCGGCTGCGCCGTCCGCCGCTCCCACAGCACGAAGCCGACGAGGCCGAGCAGGCCGGCGACGAGCGCCCCGACGATCAGTGGAGAGCCCCAGTCGTACCGGGGATGCTCGATCAGCGCGAACACCGGCAGGCCGAGGCCGACGACCCCGAGCGCGGCGCCGAACCAGTCGACCCGCGCTCCTGCCGGCCGCGGCGGGTCGGCGGGGAGTCCGCGGAGGAGCAGCAGTGCGACCGCGATCGGCAGCAGGTTGATGCCGAACACCCACCGCCACGACAGTGTGTCGACCAGCACGCCTCCCATCACCGGCCCCGCAATGCTCGCGAGCGACGTGATCGCGGTCCAGGTGCCGATCGCCCGGCTCTGCGCCGCGCCGCTGAACCCGCTCAGGATGAGCGCGAGCGAGCTCGGGACGAGAAGCGCCCCGGCAACCCCCTGCGCCCCGCGGGCGGCGATCAGCACGCCGGCGGTGGGCGCAAGAGCGCACAGCGCGGAGGCGACGGCGAATCCGACCAACCCCCAGAACAGCACGCGTCGGCGGCCGAACAGGTCGGACAGCGACCCGGCGAGCAGGATCACCGACCCCAGGGTGAGCAGATACGCATCCACCACCCACTGCTGAGCGGCCAGGCCGCCGCCGAGCTCGCGGCCGATTGCCGGCAGCGCGACGTTCACGACGCTGCCGTCGAGGAAGGCGATGAAGGTGGCGAGCACCGCCACCGCCAGGACGGTGCGCTGAGGTGCGGTGATCCAACGAGCCATGGGTTCCCTCTCTTATGTCCGAGACCGGGGTAGCCCGGCGCAGGCTCAGACCGGACGGCGGCGGAATCTGTGACAGGGGTGTCACATCCACGGGCCGTGCCCTGTCCTAGCTTCTGAACGGCCGCACGGGCCGAGCTCACCAGGGATGCAAGGAGACAGGGACATGAAGATCGTCGTCATCGGCGGCACCGGCCTGATCGGGTCGAAAGCGGTCGCGAAGCTGACCGCGCACGGCCACGAGGCGCTCGCCGCCTCGCCGAACTCGGGCGTGAACACGCTCACCGGCGAGGGGGTGGATGCGGCGCTCGCCGGAGCGGACGTCGTCGTCGATGTCTCCAACTCGCCGTCGTTCGAGGAGAAGGCCGTCATGGACTTCTTCGTCACCTCCACGAACACGCTGCTCGCCGCCGAGCGGAAGGCGGGCATCCGGCACCACGTCGCTCTGTCGGTCGTCGGCACGGAGCGGATGACGGACAGCGGCTACATGCGGGCGAAGGTCGCGCAGGAGCAGCTCATCCGTGAGTCCGGCATCCCGTTCTCGCTCGTGCACGCCACCCAGTTCTACGAGTTCGTGAGGTCGATCGCCGACGCCGCGACCGACGGCGGCACCGTGCGGCTCGCGCCCGTGTCGATCAAGCCGATCGCGGCGGAGGATGTCGCGACCGCTGTCGCGCGCACGGCCGCGCACGACCCGCTGAACAGCGTGCTCGAGGTGAGCGGACCGGAGGAGTTCCTGCTGACCGAGCTGATCGCGCGCGGGCTCGCGGCGCGGGCCGACGGCCGGGCGGTCGTGGCGGACCACGACGCGCGGTACTTCGGCGCGCACCTGACCGACCGCGAGCTGCTGCCGGGGCCGGATGCGGAGGTGTTCCCGACGACGTTCGGGCAGTGGCTGGACGCGCAGGCGGCCGTGCCCGCTTCGCACTGATCCAGCCGGTCCGGCCGAGCCGTGAGGTAAGAGCGGAAGCACCGGGTTTCAGGCGGTCCCCTGCCAGGGACAGTCGCCAAGCAGACCACGGCTGGTCCCATCCGCCGCCGGATCCCCTCGACGAAGGGAACGCATCATGTCTGAGACCTCCTGGCTGCCGCAGCTGCGGCCGCACCACCGCACCGTCGCCCGGCTGCGCGCTGCCGCGTCCGCGCGCGACCTGCGCCGGGTGCGGGCGCTGCTCGATCCGGACGTGGCGGTGGTGGTCGACTCGGGCGAGCCCGAGCACGCGAAGGTGCGTGTGGTGCGCGGGGTGGAGGACGCCTCCCTCCTCCTCGCGCACGGCCTCGGTGCGCAGCGCGGCCTGGAGGTGGCCGAGCGCCCGGTGAACGGCAGTCCGGGCCTGCTGCTCACCCGCGACGGCCGCCGCACCGCGTCCATCGCCGTCGACCTGGCCCGCGGCCTGGTCAGCGTCGTCTGGGTGCGGCTCGACCCGGTGCCGCTGCGGCGCGGGAACGCGGTCTAGACGTCGAGTCGCAGCCGCACGTGGACGGTGTCGCCGAGCTCCAGCCCCTCCGCATCCTGCAGCGCCTTCTTCACCGGGACGATGTAGCCGCCGTCCTTGGGCCAGAGGGAGGTGGTGATCTCGGTCGCGCCGACCGCCACCCGCGCCGGGATCATGCCCCAGCCGTACGTGATCCGCGGCGCGACCTCGGCGATCGCCTCGCTCTCGTCCGGCGGGACGGTCACGAAGTGGAACGGCGCCGGCCCGCGCCAGTACCAGAGCTCGCCCGCGAAGCGGAGGTCCATGCGCCTCAGCCTACGCTCACCCTTCCCATAGGAAGTTCTGGCTTCTTCACGGCGCGGACCTAGGCGGCGCATGCCGGTCTCCGACCCGCACGCGGTGTGCTGTCTCCATCCACACCAGCGAGAGGACCACCATGAACACCACCACGAACCGCCGCCGTCTCTTCATCGGCATGTCGACGGCCGTCGCGGCGACGGTCGTCGCGGGGTCGGCGTTCGGCGTGGCGGTGTCCGCGTCTGCGGCCGGGACCTCCGCGGTGGCGTCGTCCAGCGCGTCGGCGAGCATCCACACGGCCCTGGGTCGCGGCGGGTACGGGTCGGGATACGGTTACGGGTCGGGCGGCACGTCCTCCGGCTCGACCGCCGGCTCGACCACGACCTCCACCCTGGCGTCCGCCACCTCCGCGCAGGAGGTCGGCGTCGTCGACATCACCTCCCAGCTCACCTACGACCAGGCGGAGAGCGCCGGGACCGGCATCGTGCTCACGTCGAGCGGCGAGATCCTCACCAACAACCATGTCGTTGAGGGCGCGACCAGCATCAGCGTCACCGTCGTCGCCACCGGCTCCGTCTACACGGCGTCCGTGGTGGGCACCGACGCGACCGACGACGTCGCGGTCCTGCAGCTGACTGGCGCGTCCGGCCTGCAGACCGCGCACCTCGACACCGCCGGCGACACGGCCGTGGGCGAAGCGGTCACCGGCGTCGGCAACGCGGGCGGCACGGGAGGCACCCCCTCCGCGTCGCCCGGCACTGTGACCGCCCTCGACCAGACCATCACGACGCAGGCCGAGCAGACGGCGGCGTCCGAGACGCTGCACGGGCTCATCCAGACGGACGCGGACATCCAGGCCGGCGACTCCGGCGGCCCGCTCTTCGACGCGCAGGACGAGGTCATCGGCATCGACACCGCCGCCGCGTCGGGAGGGACGTCGACCGCGGGCTACGCCATCCCGATCGAGAACGCGCTGGCCATCGCCACTCAGATCGAGGCGGGCCAGGCGTCGTCGACGGTGACCATCGGCTACCCGGCGTTCCTCGGGGTCGAGGTCGCGTCGTCCGCCGACGAGTCCGGTGCGGGATACGGATACGCGTACGGCTCGACGGGAGCCGCCTCGACGTCCGGTGCGACCGTCTCGGGCGTGATCGCGAACGGCCCTGCGGCCGCGGCGGGCCTGAGCGCCGGCGACACGATCACCTCCGTCGACGGGACGGCGATCGACTCGGCGCAGGCCCTCACGGACGGGCTGGCCGGTCTGAAGCCGGGGCAGTCGGTCTCCGTGACGTGGACGGATGCGCAGGGCGCATCCCACACCGCCGACGTCACACTGGCGCAGGGCCCGGTCGCCTGAGCGATCGCGGGTCGCCCCTCCCGGCATCCGCCCCACCCGCCTAGCGTGAGGAGCATGACCATGGATCTGACCCTGAACAACGGCATCACGATGCCCGCCCTCGGCCTGGGCGTTTTCCAGTCGTCGCCCGAGGAGACCACCGCCGCGGTGCTCGCGGCCCTCGAGACCGGCTACCGCCACATCGACACCGCCGCGGCCTACGGCAACGAGCGGGAGGTGGGGGAGGGCATCCGCCGCTCCGGCCTCGATCGGGACGAGGTGTTCATCGAGACGAAGGTGTGGGTCTCGGACTACGGCTACGACGAGACGCTGCACGCCTGGGAGAAGGCGACCGGCAAGCTCGGCGTCGACCGGCTCGACCTGCTCATCCTCCACCAGCCGGCGCCCGACCGGTTCGAGAAGACGATCGCCGCCTACCAGGCGCTCGAGACGCTCCTGGCGGATGGCCGCGTCCGCTCGATCGGCGTCAGCAACTTCATGCCGCACCACCTGGAGCGGCTGCTCGCCGAGACCGACGTCGTGCCGGCCGTCAACCAGATCGAGCTGCATCCGTACTTCCAGCAGGCAGACGTGCAGGCGGCTGACGCGGCGAACGGCATCGTCACCCAGGCGTGGTCTCCGATCGGCGGTATCACCTTCTACCCGGGTTGGGGCGAGGAGCGTCGCAACGTCATGCAGGACCCGACGATCGCCGCGATCGCCGAGGCGCACGCCACGTCTCCGGCGCAGGTCATGCTGCGCTGGCACCTCCAGCAGGGCCGCTCGGCCATCCCGAAGTCGGTCAACCCGTCACGCATCGCCGAGAACTTCGACGTGTTCGACTTCGACCTCTCGGCCGACGAGCTCGACCGCATCGACGCCCTCGACACCGGAGTCCGCAACGGCCCCGACCCGGATGTGGCGCGGCCGGAGCGGTTCGCGATGGTCATCCCGGAGGCGTGAGCGAGCGCCGGGGTCCCTTGGGCGGACCGCCCTACGCGTACGTCAGCGCCGAACGAACGCCCTCCGCGTAGTCGCGCGGCTGCTCCCAGGCGGCGAAGTGCCCGCCGTGCTCCAGCATCCGGAACTCCCGTACGTCGAAGAACCGCCCGGCGAACGAGCGCGGCGCGTTGACCAGGTCTTTCGGGAAGACGGTGAACACCGTCGGGATCGCCACCCGCCCTGCCGGTTTCGGGCTCGGTACGGCGTACGGGGTGAACGAAGTGCCGATGCTGCCGGTGTGCCAGTAGGCGGCGATCCAGGTCACGGCGTCGTCGGGCGAGAACACGGTGCCGAGGTCGCCGTCGCAGTCGGTCCACGACCGCAGCTTCTCGCCGATCCACGCGGCCAGCCCGGCCGGTGAGTCGCCCAGAGCGGCGGCGATCGTCGCAGGCTTGGTCCCTTGCTCGTGCATGTAGCCGCCCTCCGCCGCCTGCCAGGCGCGCCCGTGCTCCACGTAGCGCCGCTCCTCCGCGGTCAGGTCCGAGGGGAGTCCGTGGAGGAAGTGGTATTGCGAGATGTCGGTGAAGTGCAGCGCAGACACCGAGCTCGAGTGCGCCTCGAGGAGCCCCTCGGCGACGTCCGTTCCCACATCGCCGGCGGAGACGACGTACTCGCGGTAGCCCAGGGATGCGACGGCCGACCCGACGGCCGCCCCGATGTCCTTCGCGCGCATCCCGCCGCCCGGGACGGCCGCGGCGAACGGGAAGCCGGGCAGCGCCGGGATGACGAGGTTGCAGTCCCGCAGCAGCGGCACGACCCGGTCGAATCGGAGGACGGAGTCCGGCCACCCGTGCAGCAGGAGCACCGTGGGCGCGTCGTCGCCGACGCGATGGTGGAGGAGGCGGATGGGCACCTCGCCATCCACGAGAGCCCACGGTCGCCGACGGAGGGCGTCCTCGTGGGGACGCCAGTCGTACTCGTCGGCCCAGAACCGGACCAGCTCGGACAGCCAGCCGGTGTCGACGCCCAGCTCCCACGGCGCCGCATCCACGGAGGGAACCGACCGGAACCTGCGCAGCCGTTCCCGGACGTCGTCGAGGGCTTCGTCGGGTACGACCTCCGGGGCTGCGACGAGCCCCTCCAGCACATCAGCCATGCCCACACCCTAGGACGGTGGGCGTGGCAGGTGGAATGCGTCAGTGGGAGTCGCGATCGAGGGTGGCCAGCGAATCCTTGATTCCGATGACGTCGACCTTGATCTGGCTGGCGTCCTGGTTGTCGGCGCTCGAAGACTGATACTCGGCGAGGTCGCTGCTGAGCGCGTCCAGCCCGTCGTTGACGTAGTGGGCATCGGTCCGCAGCATGACACTCTGAAGGTCGGTGACGCGGCCTTTGAAGGCTTCGGCGGCGGTATTCAGAGCTTCTCGGGATGGCCCGGGCGCGTCCACCATCGTCTGCGCTACCGCGTCGACTGCGGTGAGGAGCTCCTTCGACGAGGTCACGACGATCGCGCGGTCCGCCTTGGATACCGGGCTGGAGCCCTGCGGCGTCATGGACGCGTGCGCCGCACCGACGCTCCCCACGACGATCGCGACAACACACACCGCGGTCCACAGGATGCCGAGCAGCGTGCCCACGTAGCCGATGATGAGGCCGGCGAGTGCGAACCCGCCACCGGTCTCCCCTGTCCGTTTGATCTGCGACAGGGCTATGTGGCCGCAGATGATCCCGGCGAGGCTGACGACGAAAGAAGAGATGAACGCGACGAGCGCGAACACGTTCAGGCGTGGCTGCGGAGGGTAAGGGTGCGGAGGGTAGGGCTGGAACGAGTAGCCGACGGGCGGTGGCGGTGCCGCGGTGCTCTGGTACGAGTGGCCGGGAGACGCGGACGGCGGGGGCGTCGACATGAGGTCTCAGTGTAGTGAGGCGAGGCCGCGTCAACGATTGCGCCGAGTAGCAACAAACGGTGTCACGTCTTGCGCTCGTTGGGCTTTCTCAACCTAGTTGGGCGAAACGCACCCGAGGGCGAGTGATGTTCCCACGACGGATTTGGGGAAACCCGTGGACATCCCTCCGGCAGCCCCGCATTCGCGATTTGAGAGTTTGTACCCGAGGCAAGCCCGGTGACTCGCAGGAGAATCGCAGAATGACGTGGAAACCATCGTCGCCCGCGGACACTACGAAACTTGGACTCCCAAACTAGTCATACCTGGAATCTCGATGCCGGTGAGCCATTGAGACCGTAAAAGCGCCTCAGAATCGCTCATGCCACAGATATAGTCACTGATCGCCCGATAGTGCTTCGGATCGAGTACCAGTGGCTTGTACCCTCGCCTGATCTCTTCGAAGGTCTCTCGATCGTTTGCCTGGTCTGGCAATGCGGGTTCTAAGGTCGAGTCGACTGCCTCGTCGGATACGCCCGTGGGTCGGGTCTGGTCCCTGACCGGCACCGAGATGTTCTGAGCTTCGATGTATTCCTTAAGTTGAGCGGGCACGGTAAGCGGGTCAGGTCCGCTTGAAAGCCAAGCGGCTAAGCCGTGAAATAGGGACGTAATGGCCGCTGCCTGTCCCTGTTGGATAATGCCCATCCGCGGGCTAGACACCAAGTAGCGCCGCGTTATCACCTTCAAGCACTGGAGAAAGTGCCATGAGTCAACGGAGAGGTGTACTCGGGGTCCCCCCGGATATGGCGGTGCGCTCGCAATCTGGATATTTTCAAAGAACTCACCCACGACGGAGCTGAGTTCTTTGCGGACAGTAGCGGAGTACTCAGCTTCGGCAGGTCGAGTAATCGCTGGAAAGTCTTCGGTCAGTAGCGCCAAGACCTGTCGCATTTGATGCAGGAACGCGGGAAATTCAAAGTAGCCAGCGTACTTGTTAGCGAGATCGATTGCCGCGGCCGCAAAGGGGTTCGTAAGTCCACTGAAGTCTGAAGCTTCAAGGACCCTGAGCGGTCTCCCACTGGAAAGTGTCGTTCCCAGCGTCGCAATGGGCACACGCGAGTCGTCGACTACTCGTTGCATGGCCTCGCTCAGAGCTACATCGTCTGGCTCGTCAGACTCAGCTGCGACCCGTTTGGCCTGTCTGCTGAGTCCGTCCAGCGCGTCAGTCATGTCGCGTTGGAGACTTCGCAGGGCGGATGTAATCCGTCCCCATTGCAACACGTCAGCCGTTTCGATCATTTCCTCGAGATCCGCAATTGGCAGCCGAATGTCTATTACGCCGGCCCCGAGAAAGTCCTCCAAATCGTGAACGGCATACGCGATGTCGTCGGCCAGATCCATAATCGAGGCTTCTAGTGTCTGCTCGTCGCTCTCCCAGTCCTCGCCGAGGACTGCCTTGCGGCAGGCCTCAAGCACATTACCCTCCGATTCATAAGCACCGAACTTTGTCGCTCGAGCCTTGCGGGTATAGGGATACTTCTGAATGGCAGCGAGCGTCACGTTGGTCAAGCCCAAGCCCCAAACTCCTGGGGACCGCAGATCCAAACGGGTCACAATTCGAAAGCTCTGCGCGTTCCCTTCGAAGCCATCCCAGACGTTGTGGCGCCGAAGGAGCCGATCGAGCACTGCCTCACCAGCATGTCCAAATGGTGGGTGCCCGAGGTCGTGAGCGAGCCCCGCGGTTTCACATGCACTTACGTCCAGCCCGCCCGCTTGGAGGATGACCGCTGCAACGGACTCGTCAGTCATGGCGCGTCGAACGACATGTTGTGCGATCTCGCGCGAGATGGCGGCGACCTTGTGCGTGTGCGACTCCCGCGAATGCATTTTGGTCGTAGTCAGGTCGGGCGACGTGACCTGCGTCACTCCTGCCAAGCGTCTAACGAATGGTGAGTAGTTAAGCCGACCGCGGTCTCGCTCGGTCTCGGTGCGTGTGTCGACCTGCGTTCGGAGACTCTCGCTTTCACGCCTGCCGTAGCGTGCCGAATACTTGTCTGGCCGAACTAACGACCCGTCAGCCAGAACTCTCAAACCGAGCGGTCCGGCGCTCCCAGCGCCCGGGCCGCCAACGTCGGGGTCGCCGTTCACTTATGCGTATGAGGGCTGGCTGACGCTCAGTCGACGCGTCGCGCGGTCAAGCTTCAACTTTCCCTTTGCCTTTGCGTAGGTCAGCCCAAACTTCGCCTGCGATTCGACTATTCCCATTTCACGCGCAAGGTTGCGAACCGCCTCGCCGGGCGAAACGTCCCCATCTGACTCGACAATGTGAACGAGGCGGCGCGACATTTCTTCCAGGACATCGATCTGCGCGTCCCGCAGCAGATCCTCCACGTTGTTGGTCACGATCGGCCCTTTCGCTGGAATTGAAGCCTCGAAACTTGTCAAAACTTCTTCTGTGGCGTAACCCAACACTATTCCATCGGCCCTAGCACCGGCACTACCCCGAGCGAGTTACGAGCCAAATCGCGTGAAGCGTGAACTCATGCCCAAGTAGAACTGGACAAGCTCACCTAGCTTGAGAAGTGACAAACGGAGCGAGTGACGGGAATCGAACCCGCGCTATCAGCTTGGGAAGCTGAAGTTCTACCATTGAACTACACTCGCGTGGCCCGGAATCCCAGTGGATCACTGGGGAGTAGGGCTGCCGCCCAGACTACCCGGTGAACGGTTCATGGCCAAACCCACCGTCTACCGGATCGTCGTTCCGAGGAGTGCGCCGATGGCGAAGGTGGCGGCGAGGGCGAGTGCTCCGCCGATGAGCACGCGGACCATGGCGCGGACGCGGGAGCTGCCGCCGATCCACGCAGCGACGTAGCCGGTGACGGCCAGCGCGATCAGCACCACCACGAAGGTGACCGGGATGCGGACCGCTCCCGGCAGGAGGATGGTGAGCAGCGGCAGGACGCCTCCGACGGTGAACGCGACGGCTGAGGCGAACGCGGCGTGCCAGGGGCTGACGACGTCGTCCGGGTCTATGCCCAGCTCGGCGGCCAGGTGCGCGCCGAGCGCATCGTGCTCGGTGAGCTCGATCGCGACCTGCCGGGCCGTCTCGGGCGTCAGCCCCCGCGCCTCGTACAGTCCTGCCAGCTCGGCGAGCTCCTCGTCGGGCATCTCGGCCAGTTCTCGCCGCTCCTTCTCGATCAGCGCGTGCTCGCTGTCGCGCTGACTGCTGACGGAGACGTACTCGCCGAGGGCCATCGAAACGGCACCTCCGACGAGCGCCGCAAGGCCGGCGGTGATGATCGCGGCGACGGATCCGGTGGCCCCCGCGACACCGACCACGACGGCCGCGACCGAGACGATTCCGTCGTTGGCGCCCAGCACGCCGGCGCGCAGCCAGTTCAGTCGCTGGGCGACACCGCCGCTGCGGTGCGGCTCGCTCGCGTGAGCGGTGTCCGGGGAGGGGAACGTCTCGGTCATCGCCTCAGCGTAGGAAGCCGCTGGCCGTCTCGCCAGCAAGGTTCGGCACGCCTAACCACCCATCGCCCAGCGTCCGGTCCCTACGCTATGGCACGTGATTCGTACTCGCTTGTACCGCGCAGGGGCTCTGGAGCTGTCGGACTTCCCGCTGGCCGATGTCTCCGACCACGTCGCCGATCCGTCGTCGACGGTGTGGGTGGACTTCGTCAACCCGACCATGGAGGACCTGTCGGCCCTGGAGGAGGAACTCTCCTTGCATCCGCTGGCGGTGGAGGACGCCGTCCACGAGCACCAGCGCCCCAAGCTGGACCGGTACGACTCGCACCTGTTCCTCTCGGCGTACGGCGTCAGCTTCGACCCGGCGACGGACGAGGTCACCGCCCACGACATCAAGGCCTTCATCACTCACCGGGCGCTGGTGACCGTCCACGGCGAGGACTTCGACATCCGTGCTGTGGAAGACCACTGGGACAAGCAGCCGGACCAGCTCACCCGTGGTGTGTCCTTCCTGCTGTGGGGTCTGCTGGACACCGTGGTCGACGGTCACTTCCAAACCGTTCAGGATCTGGATGCCGCCATCGACGAGCTCGAGGACGAGCTCTTCGAGCCCCCGCAGAGGGGGAGGGACATCCAGCGGCGCTCCTTCGAACTGCGGAAGTCGCTGGTGCAGCTGCGACGCGCAGTGCTCCCGATGCGCGAGGTCCTCAACACGCTGATGCGCCGCGACCTGGAGGCGATCGATCCGTCGATGATCCCCTACTTCCAGGACGTCTACGACCACGTCCTGCGCGCCAGCGAATGGACCGAGACCCTGCGCGATCTGGTGACGAGCATCCTGGACACCAACGTGGGCCTGCAGGGCAACCGCATGAACCTGGTGATGAAGAAGGTGACCAGCTGGGCCGCGATCATCGCCGTCCCCACGGCGATCACCGGCTTCTACGGGCAGAACGTTCCCTACCCGGGGTTCTCCACGGAGTGGGGGTTCTGGGTGTCCACCGCTCTGATCGTCGCGATCTCCGTCGGGCTGTACGCGGCATTCAAACGCAAGGACTGGTTGTAGGTTCCCCGAGCGAGGTTGCGGTGAGCGTCGTGGCGGCGACACGGGATCTGCCACAATACGAAGCGCCATTGTTAACACAATCTCGAGCAGCTCGGAGGCGCAGATGGTCAAAGCGGAGCATCCGCTGCCGGCCGACCTCTTCATGGATCTCGAACGCTCCGGCCCCGTTCCCATCTACTACCAGGTGGCTGCCCGGCTCGAGAGGGCGATCATGGATGAGACGCTCCCGGCCGGCGCGCGCCTGGAGAACGAGGTCGCCCTCGGTCAGCGGCTCGGCCTGTCGCGCCCGACCATCCGGCGCGCCATTCAGGAACTCGTCGACAAGGGGCTGCTCGTCCGCCGCCGGGGAGTGGGCACGCAGGTCGTTCACGGGAGAGTGACGCGCAATGTCGAGCTGAGCAGCCTGTACGAAGACCTGGAGAGCTCCGGCCAGAAGCCCGAGACCAGGATCCTGGACTGCGTGGTCGTGCCGGCGGACGAGCGGGCGGCCGCCATCCTGGACATCGAGCGAGGCAGCCCCACCCTCCACCTGAGGCGACTGCGGCTGGCCGACGGTGTGCCGATCGCGATCCTCGACAACACGCTGCCCACCGAGTACTCCGACCTCGCCGAAGCCGATCTGGCGACCCACGGGCTCTACCAGCTGCTGCGTGCGCGCGGAGTGACGATGCGTGTCGCCAATCAGCGCATCGGCGCGCGCGAGGCGACCGCCAACGAGGCGTCCCTACTCGACATCCGGCGGGGGAGTGCGGTGCTGACGATGTCGCGCACCGTCTTCGACAACTCCGGGCGCGCTGTCGAGTTCGGCCAGCACTGCTACCGCCCCGACCTCTATTCGTTCGAGGTGACCCTGGTCAACCGCTGACGGCTGACCGCCCTCCGCTCACCCGAGCAGCGGGCGCTGGAGGGTGCGCTGCTCCTCGTACCGCTCGCGCGCTGCGCGCGTGCTCGCCAGCGTCGACTCCTCGGCGACGGGAACATCCCACCAGCCATCGCCGTCCGGGGCGTACACGAGCGGGTCGCTGTCGATGTGAATGAGGGTCGTGCGATCCGAGGCTTTCGCCTGGGCCACGGCGTCGCGGAGCCGGCCGGCGGCATCGGGCCCCGGCTCCACCTCGATGACGTCGACGCCGTAGCTCCGGGCGTTGGCCGCGAGGTCGACCGGGAGGACCTCGGTGCCCTCGAAGCCCTGTTCGGCGTCCCGCTGGCGGTACCGGGTGCCGTAGCGCTCGGAGCCGATGGTCTCGCTGAGGTGCCCGATCGACGCGTAGCCGTGGTTCTGGATGAGGACGACGATGATTTTGATGCCCTCGGCGACCGCTGTCACCAGCTCGGTGTGGAGCATGAGGTAGGAGCCGTCGCCGACCATGACGACGACGTCCCGGTCGGGAGCCGCCCGCTTCACTCCGAGACCGCCGGCGATCTCGTACCCCATGCACGAGAACGCGTACTCGACGTGGTAGCCCAGTGCGTCCCGCACCCGCCACAGTTTGTGCAGGTCTCCGGGGAGCGAACCGGCGGCCTGCACCACGACGTCTCGCGGCTCGGTGGCGCTCTGGACCGCGCCGATGATCTCCGGCTGTCCCGGCAGTCCGACGCCGGAGCCGCGGAACGCGGTGTCCACCGTCGCGTCCCATCGGGCTCGGAGCCGCCGCAGCTCCTCGGCGAATCCGTCCTCCACGCGATAGCCCGCGAGCTCCGCCTGGAGCGCCACCAGGGTCTCGCGCGCGTCGGCGATCACGGGCAGCTGGGAACCGTGCTTGTACGCGTCGAAGGGGGCGACGTTGATGTTGACGAAGACGACATCCGGGTTCTGGAACGCGGTCCGGCTCGCGGTGGTGAAATCGCTGTACCGGGTGCCGATGCCGATCACCACGTCCGCAGCGGCCGCGGCGCGATTGGCAGGCACCGTCCCGGTCGCGCCGACCCCGCCCAGGTACTGGGGGTGATCCCAGGCCAGGGACCCACCGCCCGCCTGCGTGGTACCGACCGGGATGCCCGTCTCCTCGACCAGCCGGCGGAGGGCGTCTTCGGCCCCGGAGTAGAGGACCCCGCCTCCCGCCACGATGAGCGGCCGCGAGGCGCCGCGGATCGCGGCAACGGCCCTGGCCAGCGCGCCGCGCTCGGGCAGCGGGCGGCGCAGATGCCACTCGCGGTCCTGGAGGAAGGCGAGCGGGACATCCAGCGCCTCGGCCTGGACGTCCTCCGGCAGAGCGATCGTGACGGCGCCCGTCTCGGCAGGGTCCGTGAGCACCCGCATCGCCTGGAGGGCGATCGAGTAGAGCTGCTCTGGCCGCTGGACCCGGTCGAAGAAGCGGGACAGCGGACGGAAGGCGTCGTTGACCGTGATGCCGGTGTCGTGCGGCAGCTCGAGCTGCTGGAGTACCGGGTCGGCGACACGTGTGGCGAACGTGTCGCTGGGGAGAAGGAGCGCGGGGAGGCGGTTGGCGGTGGCCAGCGCTGCGCCGGTCAGCATGTTCGCCGCTCCTGGACCCACCGACGCCGCGCTCGCCATCGTCCCGAGCCGGCGGCGCATCCGGGCGTATCCGACGGACTGGTGGACCATGGCCTGCTCATTGCGCGCCTGGTAGTACGGCATCAGCCCGGGCTGATCGTCGTCCAGCTGCTTGAGGGCCTGCCCGACCCCGGCCACGTTGCCATGCCCGAAGATCCCGAACGTCCCGGCGATCGTGCGCTCGCGGTGGTCGCCGTCGACCGTCCACTGATGGGCGAGGAATTCGATGAGCGCCTGGCTCACGGTCATCCGTCGGGTCGTCATCGATGCTCTCCACTTCGATCGGTCGGTGACAGGTAAGGAAGGCGCGGATCGATGTCCTGTCCCTCCCACGTCGCGCGCACCCAGCCGTGTGCCGGGTCGTCGCTGATGTTCCAGGCGCGCTCGGGGTCGGGCCCCGCCATCACGTTGAGGTAGTACAGGTCGTAGCCGGGGGCGGCGACGCAGGGCCCGTGCCAGCCGTAGGGGACGAGGCCGATGTCGCCGGTCCGCACCTCGGCGAGGGTGTCGATGTCCCCGGCTTCCGACGAGTACGTCCGAAGGTAGCCGATCGCGTCGGAGTCCCGCGGAGCAAGGCCGGGTGCCACGGTTCGGGAGAGGGCGCTCTCGAAGTAGTAGATCTCCTCGAGCCGGGATTCGGTCGGACTGTGGCTGTCGTGCTTGTGCGGCGGGTACGACGACCAGTTGTCGGCCGGGGTGATGACCTCGCACACGATGAAGCGGTCGGCGGAGAGGGTCTGCGGTGTGCCGAAGTTGTGCACCTGCCGGCTCGACCGGCCGGCTCCGCGCAGCTCCACCGGCACCTCCTCGCGACGGATGTGGCGCGTCGGATGCGCGACGGTGGCCGGCGCCTCCGCCACGGCCACCCGGCCGCGGCCGAGGATGGAGGCCGCGGTCCCGGTGGCGAGGTACAGCGTGTCGGTCGGACCGGCGAAGACCGATGGCCGCCCGGCGAGCTCCGTCGAGCCTCCGTCGTGGATCACCGTGAACGAGCCGGCCAAGGGGACGATCAGCCGCTCCACCGCGTCCGGGCCCAGGGTCAGCGCGCCGTCGCCCTCGGCATCTCCCGAGAGCTCGGCGATCCGCAGCCCGGTGTGCGTCCAGCCGGGAAGGTGGGAGTCGACCACCGACTCCCACCGGTCGCGGGTCAGCGCGCCGCGGGGGAAGAACCACTCGTTCCGGCGCTTCATCGGGTGAGCCGCGCCCGGTCGGAGGCGTGGACGAGCGCAGCGGCTCTGTCGACCGCCGCAGCGACGTCGTGGTCGGAGGGGTAGATGAGGCTGCGGCCGGCGACGAGCCCCCGAACGCCGGGGAGCCGCAGCGCGCCCTCCCAGAGGTCGAACACCTCGTGGTCCGCCTGCCGGGCCTCGCCGCCGAGCAGAAGCGTGGGAAGGGTCGTCGCCGCCATGACGCGCTCCATGTCCGGTACGACGGGCAGCTTCAGCCAGGTGTAGACGGAACTCGTCCCGAGTCCGGAGGCGATGGCGATCGACCGGATCACGGCGTCCGTGCTGAGGTCGTTGACCACGCGCCCGTTCACCCAGTCGCTGAGGAAGGGCTCCAGCATGATCGGCAGCTGCGCTTCGACCGCTTCGTCGACGGCGCGGGCGTTGGCCTCGATCGTCGTGGCCGAACCCGCGTCGGACAGGTTGATCCGGAGCAAGGTCTTGGCGAAGTCCAGCCCGTCCCGCACGATCCCCGCGACGTTGTACGCCGTGAAGCGGTCGTCCATCTCGAAGGTCGCGTGGCGGAGACCGCCGCGATTCATCGAGCCGACGACGACCTTGTCGTCGAGAAGGCCGAGCAGCGCCAGATCGTCGATGATGTCGGGGGTGCCCAGCACTCCGTCCACCCCCGGTCGGCTGAGCGCGGTGGCGAGGCGGTCGAGCAGGTCGTAGCGGTCCGCCATCGCCAGTTCGTCGCCGCGGATGCCGAGCGCGCCGCGGGCCGGGTGATCGGCGGCCACGATGAAGAGGCGACCGTCGTCCTGGATGATCGGGCGGCGACGGCGGGCGGCGAGGATGCTCTGCAGCCGGGCAGGGTCCTCCGCCCGGGTGCGGCGCAGCCGTTCGAAGTCCGCTTCGCTCAGCCGCTCTCCCGCGACGGAGGCGGGGCCCTCAAAGCGCAGCATGCGCGCCCCCGACCAGCAGGGCGTCGACCTCCGAGGTCGTCGGCATGGCTGTCGAGCACTCGCGTCGCGAGGCGACGATGGCTCCCGCGATGTTCGCGAAGGTCAGGATCCGGGCGAGGTCCCAGCCCTCGAGGAGGCCGTGGCAGAGCGCCCCGCCGAACCCGTCGCCGGCGCCGAGCCCGTTGACGACCGTCACCGGGAACGGCGGGACCTCGACGGTCTCCGTCGCCGTCTTCGCCAGCACGCCCCGGGGGCCCTGCTTGACGATCGCGAGCTCCACGCCCCGTTCGAGAAGGGCATCCGCAGCCCGGAGCGGGTCGGTCTCGCCGACCGCGACTTCGCACTCCTCGCGGTTGCCCACCGCGACGGTGATGTGGGGGAGCGCGCGCTCGATCTCCGCGGTGGCGTGCTCGGGGGAGTCCCAGAAGACGGGGCGGTAGTCGAGGTCGAGGACGGTGAACTGCCGCCGGTTCCTGGCCTGCCAGGCGCGGTGATGAGCGTCGCGGCTCGGCTGCTCGCTCAGCCCTGTGACGGTCGCCCAGAAGACGCGGGCGCGGGAGATCGCCTCCAGGTCGAGGGAGCCGGCCGTGACGGTCAGGTCGGGTGCCTTCGGCTTCCGGTAGAAGTAGATGGGGAAGTCGTCCGGAGGGAAGATCTCACAGAAGGTGATCGGTGTCGGCAACCCGGGCGCGACGCCGACGAAGTCGTCCGAGACCCCCAGACGGCGCAGCTCGCGATGCAGGTAGCGCCCGAAGGGGTCGTCCCCGGTCGCCGAGATGAGCGCGGCGGGATGTCCATGCCGGGCGGCGGCGACGGCCACGTTGGCGGCACTCCCCCCGAGATACTTGCCGAACGTCGACACGTCCTCGAGCCCGACGCCGTCTTGCAGCGGGTAGAGGTCGACTCCGAGCCGGCCCATGGTCAGCACGTCGTAGACGCTGTCCGTCGCTTTCTGGTTCACGCGGTTCACCCTACTATGTCCTGACAAGAGAACATAGTCTCATTCCATCAACAGGACGCTGGCGTGCGGCGCGAGGAAGTGATCCATCACCAGCTCCGCGGCTCCCTGGGCCGCGATCTGCTCGCTCAAGGCCGAGCCGACGACGGCGAGGGACTCCCGCGGCACGGTGAGCTCGGCTCGGACGGCTTCCTCGAGGACGGGGAGGAAGGCGGCGCTGAGCCGGCTCCAGGTCGGTCCGCCGAGCACGACCCGAGGCACGTCGAGGAAATTGACGAGAACGCCGATGCCCACCGCCACCCGGTGCGCCGCACGCTCGAGCAGGTGAGAGGCGGCCGCATCCCCGTCCGCCGCGAGGCGGGACAGCGTCGTGCACGCATCGTCGAGCGCCAGATAGTCCGTCAGCTCCGGCATCGGGAGCAGCCCGGCGTGGGCCGCCTGGATCACGAGCGCCTCCGGGACGCAGGCCGCTGCGAGGCCGCCGCGCCGGCCGCCCCACCCGAGGTCCTCTGCCGCCGGATCGACCAGGATGTCGCCGATCTCGCCGATGTTGTTGCTGTCGCCCCGCAGCACCTGGCCCTGGATGACGACGGACGCGCCGACGCCGGAACCCAGGTAGACGAAGAGGAAGTCGGGGCTGGCCGAATTGCGCAGTTCCGCCGTGGCCGCGGCCGTGACGTCCTTGTCGAGGAGCACCGGCAGCCCGGTGGCGTCATGCAGATCGGCCCTCAGGTGGACATCGCGCCAGGTGGGCAGCTGAGGCGGACGGAGGACCACGCCCGTCCGGACGTCGAGTGGGCCGGGTACGGCGATGCCCAGCCCGAGCACCTTCTCGCGATCGATCCCGAACTCGCGGATGAGGCGGCCGGTGCTGACGGCGATGAGCGATGTCAGCTCGTTGGGGCCGGCGCTCTGCGGCATGCGCAATTGCTGCCGGTGCCGCACCTGGCCCGCGACATCGACCAGGACGAGGGTGAGGCGCGCCGGGTCCACGTGGACACCGACCGCGTATGCGCCGTCCGCATTGACGGTCAGCGGGATGCTCGGCCGGCCGCGCACCACGTCGGTGGGGTCGCTCTCCCGGATCATGCCGGCATCGATGAGTCGGCGCGCGATGTTGGAGACCGTCTGCGAGGCCAGACCGGAGCTGCGCTGGAGCTCGGCCCTGCTGGTCCCCGGATCCCTGCGGATCAGGTCGAGGATGACGGCCTGGTTGTAGTCCGCCAGGCGGGGGAGGTTGGTGCCTCGAAGCATGCCACCCCCTCTTCGGTCCGCGAACCGGGCGGCATCCGTTGCCGCGCTTGCAGATTATTCTATCGAGTAGAGTCACGGGGAGCCGGACGCGGAGCGAGCTCGCGAAGTCGCGGAAATCAGCTTGACGGCTCCTCGAACTATGTCCTAACATTCGGACTAAGGTTTGTCCCATCGAATCGGCAAAGTAGCCAACGGGACAAGCAGGAGAGGCACCGCAATGAAGCGCACTCGCGTGATCGCCGCTTTCGCCGTCGCCCTGGTGGCGGTGGGCGAGCTCAGCGCCTGCTCCCCCGGCGGCAGCAGCACCAGCAGCGGACCCGTGACGATCTCGGTCATGGAATACCAGCAGACCAGGATCGACTCGATGAAGAAGCTGCTCCCTGGCTTCGAAGCCGCGATGAAGAAGCAGGGCAAGGACATCAAGGTGAAGCTGGTGGCCGATGTCCTGACGGACGACCAGTTCAAGACCAAGATCACCCAGCAGCTCATCGCGGGCCAGGCCCCCGACCTCATCGACATGGGTGACAGCCTGGTGCCCGGATTCGCCGGCGCGGGCTACCTGGCCCCCATCGACGACTACCTGAACAAGTGGGACGGCTGGAAGCACTACTACCCGCAGTTCAAGAAGGCGATGGTCCGCCAGGACGGTCACATCTACGCTCTCGTGCACGACACCGGAGTGCAGAACCTGTTCTACCGCAAGGACATCCTCACCTCGCTCGGGGTCGACACCAGCCAGCCCAAGACCTGGGACGACCTCATCTCGCGGCTGGAGCAGGTCAAGCAGAAGACGGGCGACACCCCCATCGTGCTGCCGGCCGGGACGGCGTGGGGCGGTGGCGCCTGGAACGAGGGCTTCCAGCCCATCCTCGGCGGCACCGACAAGGACTACTACAACCTGAAGTCGGGCAAGTGGGACCTGAAGAGCAGCGGGTTCCCTGCTGTCTTCGACCTGTACAGCCAGCTCTACACGAAGGGCCTCCTTCCCGTGCAGGATCTGGAGAACCCCAACCCGTGGGAGCCCACCAAGTACGTCAAGTTCCCCGCAGGCAAGATCCAGGTGGCTGCTCAGGGGACCTGGGGCTGGAAGTACGACTGGGGCCCCCAGGGTGCGACGCCGATCCCGGACCTGACCACCAAGGTCGACACGTGGCAGTACCCGGCCCTGCGCAGCGGTGACAAGCCGTTCGGATGGAGCGGCCTCGGCTTCGGCTACGCCACCCCGGCGAAGTCGCAGCACAAGGATCAGGCCATGCTGCTCGCCCAGTACCTGTCCAGCGGCACCCCGCTCGCGGACCAGCTCGTCGCGTCCGGCGCGGCAGCTCCCCGCGACGACCTCGCCAACGTGAAGCCGTACGCCGACGAGCCGAAGCTGCTGCAGGCCGGCAAGGACCTCGCCACCAGCGTCTACGTCCCCACCGGCGACGGATCCGACCAGATCGCGCAGGCGATCGCCACCTCGACCGAGCTCATCCTCAACGGCAAGGCCGACGGCAAGCAGGCGTACGAGGCGTTCGTCAAGGATGCCACCGACCTGCTCGGCCCCAACCTGGTGAAGTAGTGACTTCGATCACCGACGTACCCGTCACGGCGACGGCGGCCACCCGGCCGCCGTCGCCGCGGCGGCGCGGAAGGCGGCGCTCCTGGCCCCTTCTCCTGATCCTCCTGGGCCCGGCGGTCGCGCTGATCCTGCTGTTCATCGTGGTGCCGGCGGTGTACGGCATCTATCTGAGCTTCACGAACACCCAGCTCACCGGCTTCGCCGCCCGCGACCCCAAGTTCGTCGGTCTGGACAACTACTCGTATCTGCTCACGAGCGCCGACTTCCTCTCGTCGCTGGGGCACACGGGCCAGTTCGTGCTCTACTCGGCGATCATCGGGCAGACCGTGCTCGGGATGGTCGCGGCCATCCTGCTCAGCCGGCCGTGGGTGCGCGGCAAGGGCGTGTTCGGCGCCGCCATCCTCATGCCGATGGTGGTTCCCGAAGTGGTCGCGTCTCTCGCGTGGGCCAGCGTCCTCTCCAACGGCGCCACCGGTACGCTCAACCAGCTGACCGGCCTCTTCGGCGCAGGCCCGACGGACTGGCTCCAGGTGGTGCCGATGGTGTCGATCATCACGGTCAACATCTGGCGCGGCATCGCCTTCGCGATGATCATGTTCCAGGCGGCGCTCGAGGACGTCCCGGTGGAGCTCATCGAGGCGGCGAGGATCGACGGCGCGCGGGCGCTGCAGGTGTTCCGTTATGTCACCCTCCCGCTCATCCGCGGTCCGGTGTTCCTCTACCTGCTGCTGACGACGATCAGCACGGTCGGCGTGTTCGGGCTGGTGTACTTCCTCACGCAGGGAGGGCCGGGCGGTCAGACACGGCTGGCCGCGATCTACATCTACGAGCGCGCTCTGCAGTTCTCGCAGGTCGGAATCGGCAGCGCCGCGTCGATGATCCTGCTGGCGATCGTGCTGGTGCTGGGAGTCGTCTACGTGCGGCTCGCGAAAGTCGAGGTATGAGATGACGTCCCTGACCAGTCGTCCCGTCGGCGGGCAGGCCGGCGCCGCCCCCGAACGCCGCTTCCGGAAGCGCCCGCTCACCCCGGTCGACCGTGTGCAGCGGGTCCTCGCCTATTTCCTGCTCGGTCTCCTCGCCCTGTTCTGCCTGGTGCCGTTCGCCTGGGTGGTGCTGAGCTCCGTCGACGGCCATGCCGGCCCGAACGTGCAGCTTCCGGCGTGGACGTTCGAGAACTTCGTGCGCTTCTTCACCAACTCGGGCACGCCGCAACTGCTGGTCAACAGCCTCATCATCGGCATCGGCGCGACCGCCCTCAACCTGCTCCTCGGCGTCGCGGGCGGCTACGCCCTGGCGCGGTTCAACTTCCCGGGTCGCCGCACGTTCATGTACGGCATCCTCCTGATCCGCGTGATCCCCGCTCCGGCGACCATCGTTCCGCTCTACCTGATCATGGTGAACCTCCAGCTCACCAACACCCTCGTCGGCCTGATCCTGGTCGAAGCGGTGCTGCAACTGCCCATCACCCTGTGGCTGCTGAAGGGGACGATCGCCGCGGTGCCGATCGAATTGGAGGAAGCGGCCTGGGTGGACGGCAACACCCGGTTCCTCGCGATCTGGCGCGTCGTCCTCCCGCTCGTCGGTCCGGGCCTCGGCGCCGCTGCGATGCTGACCTTCATGAACGTCTGGGGCGACTTCCTCACCCCCCTCGTGATGCTGCAGAGCCAGGAGCTGTACCCGCTGTCGATCGGCCTGTTCCGGGCATTCAGCGAGCACAACCAGGTCGACTGGGGGCTGTTGGCCGCCAGCGCCATCGTCTACGTGGCTCCCCCCGCCATCCTCTATGTCTTCGTGCGCAAGCACCTCCTCCGCTCCAGCCTCGGCGGCGCGGTGAAAGGATGACCTCCTCCATGATCGATTCGAGTCGAGACGGGTCTGCGGCGAACGGCCGGCTGCCGGTCGTGGTCGTCGGCGCCGGTGCGATGGGCGGCGAGTGGATCCGCATGCTCGCCCGGTCTCCCCACGCGGAGGCCGTCGGGGTCGTCGATCTCGACGTCGACCTAGCGGCGTCGACCGCGGCGTCGGCGGGTCTCGCGGGTGTCGCGGTCGGCGCCTCCGTCGCCGAGGTCGCCGAGCGATCGGGGGCCGCGGCGGTGATCAACGTCACGGTGCCGCAGGCTCACCGGATCGTGAACGAGCAGGCGCTGCGAGCTGGCCTCCCCGTCCTGTGCGAGAAGCCGCTGGCGCCGACGGTGTCCGAGGCGCTCCGCCAGATCGCACTCGCGGACATCACCGGGGAACTGCTGGTGGTGAGCCAGTCCCGCCGGTACTTCAACCACCTCGCCGGGTTCCGCCGCGCCGTCGCCGCCCTCGGCCCGCTGGCCACGGTCAACGCGCAGTTCTTCCACGCCGACCACGAGCCCGGCTTCCGGGAGCAGATGGCGCATCCGCTGCTGGTGGACATGTCCATCCATCATTTCGACCAGCTGCGCTCCCTCACGAGTGATGAGCCGGTCGCTGTCCGCTGCAGCTCGTGGAACCCGCCGTGGAGCTGGTTCGCCGGCGACGCCGCGGCGTCGGCCGAGTTCGAACTCGCTTCGGGTGCGCGGTTCGTCTACGCCGGCAGCCGGTGCACCCCGGGGCTGCAGACCTCGTGGAACGCCGACTGGCGCGTCTGGGGCGAGCACGGCGCCGCCGCGTGGGACGGCGACGATGTCGTGCGCGTCGATGCCGACGGAGTCGAGGTGGAGGTCCCGAGCGGCCGCGAGGGCATCGAGGGTTCTCTGGAGGAGTTCGTGACGGCGCTGCGGACCGGGACGACTCCTCAGAACGAGGTCCGGGCGAACGTGCTGAGCCTTGCGATGGTCGAGGGCGCGATCCGCAGCAGCGAACGCGGAGGCGAGCGGGTCGTCATCGCGGACCTCCTGGAGGAATCGCTCGCCCACGCCATCGCCCACGAGCAGAGCGACGACATCGCCGGTCTGCTCACCTCATGGAACAGCGCTGCCGACGGCATCGCCACACCGGCCTGGGGGTCCGCCCCGGCCACGATCGCGTCAGGAGGCGCCCGATGACCAGCACCGAACCGATCCGAGTCGTCGTCTGGGGCGAGAACCGGCACGAGCAGGTGAATCCGGTGGTGCGCGGAATCTACCCCGATGGCATGCACACCACCATCGCGGAGGGGATCACCGCCCTCCTGGGGGAGGACGTGACCGTGTCCACCCGTGTGCTCGATGAGCCGGAGCACGGCATGACCGAGGAGACCCTGGCCGAGACCGACGTGCTCCTCTGGTGGGGCCACACCGCCCACGACGAGGTCGACGACGAGGTCGTGGAGCGCATCCACCGCCATGTCCTGGAGGGCATGGGCATCATCGTCCTGCACTCGGGCCACCACTCCAAGATCTTCCGCCGCCTCATGGGGACGACGTGCAGCCTGCGCTGGCGCAACGACGCCGACCGCGAGCTGGTGTGGACCATCTCTCCCCGGCATCCCATCGCCGAGGGTGTGCCGCAGCCGATCATCATCCCCGGGCAGGAGATGTACGGCGAGTTCTTCGACATCCCGGAGCCCGATGAGCTGGTGTTCATCAGCAGCTTCTCGGGCGGTGAGGTGTTCAGGAGCGGCGTGACCTACCGCCGCGGCTACGGGCGCGTCTTCTACTTCAGCCCGGGTGACGAGGTCTTCCCGGTCTACCACCAGCCCGAGGTGCAGCGCGTCATCGCGAACGGTGTCCGCTGGGCTCGCCCCGAGCGGGCGCGTGAGCCCTACGTCGTGACGCCGATGTACCTGACGGGAGAGTTCGATCGTCCCGTGCTTCCGTCGCCGGACGGCCTCGTCGACTACTACACCCGCGAGCCCATCGCGTCGCGGGAGAGCTGAGCGTGACGGACGAGTTCAACCCGAACGGACGGTCGCGGCTGGATGCCGAGACGCTCGCGATGCAGCGGGTCCGCCGCTTCACCCGGTTCCGCATCCAGCCGGCCCTCTACCGCGAGTCGCGCCCGGTCGAAGTGGGCATGTGGCGGGTCGGCGGCGAGCCGGTCCCGTTCGCGGAGGCGGTGAACCGCCCGTTCCAGCAGGTCCAGGTGGGGACGCGCTGGGGCGCGCCCTGGGACACCGTCTGGTTCGACGTCCGCGGCGAGGTCCCCGCGGACTGGGCGCCGGAGGAGACGGAGCTCGTCGTGGACCTCGGCTTCACCGGCGAGCAGCCGGGATTCCAGGCGGAGGCGACGGCATACCGGCCCGACGGTTCGATCGTCAAAGCGATCGAACCCTTCAACGCGTGGGTGCCGCTGCCCGACCCCGGGCCGTTCCGGCTGCTGCTGGAGGCGGCGGCGAATCCGATGATCCAGGTGCCCTACGAGTACGAGCCGACACTGCTCGGCGACAAGGCCACCGCCGGCGACGATCCGATCTACCGGCTGGTGCGGCTCGAGGTCGCCCGCCGGGACCTGGACGTGTGGGAGCTGCTGCAGGACGTGACCACTCTCGACGGGCTGGTCGAGGTGCTGCCCCGGGACGGGGTCCGGCGTGCCCGGATCGTGCACGCCCTCGAGAGCATGGTCGACGTGATGGACCCGGACGACATCCCGGGTACGGCGACCGCCGGCCGGGATGCGCTGGCCGCCGTGCTCGCCGCACCCGCCGCATCGAGCGCCCTCCGCGTCTCCGCCGTCGGCCACGCCCACATCGACTGCGCCTGGCTGTGGCCGACCCGGGAGACCGTTCGCAAGGTGGCGAGGACGTTCGCGAACGTCCTCGACCTCGTCGAACGCGACCCCGACTTCGTCTTCGCCGCATCCTCCGCGCAGCAATACGCCTGGTTGCAGGAGAGCCAGCCGGAGCTGTTCGAACGGGTCAAAGAGGCTGTCGCCGCCGGGCGCATCCGGCCGGTCGGGGGCATGTGGGTCGAATCCGACACCAACATGCCGGGCGGCGAGGCGCTGGCGCGTCAGTTCGTGATGGGCAAGCAGTTCTTCCTGGAGCAGTTCGGTATCGAGAGCGACGAGGTGTGGCTCCCCGACTCGTTCGGGTACAGCGCGGCGCTCCCCCAGATCGCGCGCGCTGCCGGCGCCCGGTACTTCGTCACCCAGAAGCCGTCCTGGAACGAGACGAACCGCATCCCGTACTCCACCTTCCAGTGGGAGGGGATCGACGGGTCGCGGTTGTTCACGCACCTCCCACCTGCCGACACCTACAACTCCGACCTCGGCGCGCTGGACCTCGCGCGGACCGAGCGGACGTTCAGCGAGAAGGGTGCCGCGCGCGAAGTCCTCGGGCTGTTCGGCTGGGGGGACGGCGGGGGCGGCCCGACCCGCGAGATGCTCGCGCAGGCGGCGCGCAAGCGGGACCTCGAAGGCTCACCCCGGGTCGAGCTGTCGGACCCGCACTCCTTCTTCACCGCAGCAGAGGCCGAACTGACCAGCCCGCCGGTGTGGGTGGGGGAGATGTACCTCGAACTCCACCGCGGCACCCTCGTCTCGCAGCAGAAGACGAAGCGCGGCAACCGCCACAGCGAGGCGTTGCTGCGGCAGGCCGAGCTGTGGTCGGCGACGGCCACCCTCCTGCGGGGAGCGCCGTATCCCGCCGAGCTGCTCCGCGATGCGTGGCGGACGGTGCTGCTGCAGCAGTTCCACGACATCCTGCCGGGCAGCTCCATCGCGTGGGTGCACCAGGATGCGGAGGCCGCGTACGAACGCGTCGCGGCGAGCCTCGGTGGCCTGATCGACAGTGCGCTCTCCGCCCTGACGGGGGACGGCGACCTTCCGCTCACCGCCAACGCCGGCCCCCTGCCGCTCGCCGGGGTGCCTGCCATGGGCATCGGCGCCTCCACCGTCTCGACGGTGGTGCTCCCACGGGCGGACGGCGACCAGTTCGTGCTCGAGGACGCCGCACTGCGGGTCGTCATCGACAGGCGGGGTGTCCTCGTCTCCGTACGCGATCTGGTCGCGGACCGGGAGGTGCTGCCCGAGGGGATGGCCGGCGGCGTCCTTCACCTGTTGCGTGACACTCCGCGCGAGTGGGACGCCTGGGACATCAACGAGGAGGACCAGCGCTCGGGCATCGAGCTGCTCGATCCCGTCGCCGTGCGGATCGACGGGGACGCCGTCGCCGTGCACCACGAGTTCGGCGGGTCCGTGATCGACCTCCGCATCCGGCTCGTGGACGGACGGCTCGATTTCGCGTTCGACATCGACTGGCGCGAGTCGCAGAAGCTGCTGAAGCTGGCCTTCCCCCTCGATGTCCGTGCCGACCGCGCCGCGTCCGAGATCCAGTTCGGCCACCTGCACCGCGCGATCCACCGCAACACCTCGTGGGACTCCGCCCGGTTCGAGACCGTCGCGCACCGGTGGATCCAGGTGGGCGAGCCGGGGTGGGGCGTAGCGATCGCCAACGACGTCGTCTACGGGCACGACATCCGCACCCTCGAAGCGCCCTCGGGGCGGCCCATGGCGATGGCGCGGCTGTCGCTGCTCCGGGCCCCTCGCTATCCGGACCCGGGCGCCGATCACGGCACGCATTCGTTCACGGTGAGCCTGCGGCCCGGCGGCATCCCCGAGGCGATCGAGGACGGCTATCGGCAGAGCCTGCCGCCGCGACCGCTCCACGGCACGCCGGTCGAGCCTCTCGTCGCCACCTCCGACCCGGCGGTCATCGTCGAGGCGGTCAAGCTCGCCGAGGACGGCAGCGGCGATCTCGTGGTGCGACTGTACGAGGCGCACGGAGACCGCTCGTCCGTGTCGGTGACGACCACGATCGACTGGGATGCCGTCGAGGCGACCGACCTGCTCGAGCGCGCTGTCGACGCCGAGGCGATCCGCTCCGTTTCGACGCGCCGGGTGGAACTCGCGTTGCATCCGTTCGAGATCGTGACTCTGAGATTCCGCGCGCCCCGCGCCGTGGAGTGAGAGGACTCTGTGGTTTCCGCCGCTCATTACCTCGACGACGTCGGCCCGGGACGGGGCCGACGCCGGTCTCCGCGATCCTGGCTGCACTCGGACGCGCCGACGCTGTCGCTCAACGGCGCCTGGAGGTTCCGGCTCCTCTCCGGCGCTCCTGGCACTCTGGGAGCGCCGGATGCGCTGCCGCCGGGCGAAGCGGAGGAGGCGTTCGCCGATCCCGACTTCGATGACTCCGGCTGGGACGAACTCCCCGTGCCCAGTCACTGGGTGCTGCACGGTGACGGCCGGTACGGCGCTCCGCAGTACACGAACGTCCAGCTGCCGTTCCCACAGGATCCGCCCTTCTCGCCCGACGAGAACCCGACCGGGGACCATCGACGGACGTTCGATCTCCCGGCCGGATGGCTGGACCGGGAGTCGTACGAAGCCGTCGTGCTGCGGTTCGACGGGGTGGAGTCGCGCTACCGCGTCTGGCTGAACGGGACGGAGATCGGCGTCGGGACGGGATCGCGCCTGGCGCAGGAGTTCGACGTGACGGAGGCGCTCCACGAGGGGCCCAACACGATCGCCGTCCGGGTGCACCAGTGGTCGGCGTCCACCTACGTCGAGGACCAGGACCAGTGGTGGCTGCCGGGCATCTTCCGGGATGTCACCCTGCAGGCTCGCCCGCTCGGCGGGATCGAGGACATCTGGGTCCGCGCCGAGTACGACCACCGCACCGGAGCTGGCACGCTGCATACCGAGCTCCGCGTTCAGGACGACGGGTTCCCGGTGAGCTTGCGCATCCCCGGGCTCGGGATCGAGGCCGACTGGGCGGATGCGTCCGCGGTCGTGCCGATCCGCATCGACCGGGTCGAACCGTGGACGGCCGAGAGCCCTCGCCTCTACGACGCCTCCGTGGTGAGCGCGAACGGCGCAGAGACCATCACGCTCCGTCTCGGCTTCCGCACGGTCGAGATCGTGGGCGACCGCTTTCTCGTCAACGGGCGCAGGGTCGTCTTCCACGGCATGAACCGGCACGAGACGCACCCGGATCTGGGCCGCGGTTTCGATGAGGAGTTCGTGCGGCGCGATCTCGAGCTCATGAAGCGTCACAACGTGAACGCGATCCGGACAGCGCACTATCCCCCGCATCCGCGTGTGCTCGACCTCGCCGACGAGCTCGGATTCTGGGTCATGCTGGAGTGCGACATCGAGACCCACGCGTTCCATCACGGCGGCAGCCAGTTCGAGCCGGGCGTGGACGAGTGGATGGACAACCCGAGCGAGGACCCCGCCTGGCGCGAGACCTACCTCGACCGCATCCAGCGGACGGTCGAGCGGGACAAGAACCACCCGAGCATCGTGATGTGGTCTCTCGGCAACGAGTCGGGGACCGGAGCGAACCTGGCGGCGATGGCGGAGTGGGTCCAGGCGCGCGACACCGGACGGCCGGTCCACTACGAAGGCGACCACGCCGGCGACTACACCGACGTCTACTCCCGGATGTACCCCTCCGTCGCAGAGGTCGCGAGCATCGGCAGCGATTCCACGATGCTGCTGCTGAACGCCTCGGGAGCGCAGTCCGCTCGTCAGCGGACGAAGCCCTTCCTGCTGTGCGAGTACGTGCACGCGATGGGCAACGGTCCGGGCGGCATCGATGTCTACGAGGACCTGGTCGACCGCTTCCCCCGACTGCATGGCGGCTTCGTCTGGGAGTGGCGCGATCACGGCATCCGTACCAGCACGCCGGATGGCGTGGAGTTCTTCGGCTACGGCGGAGACTTCGGCGGCGGCGTGCACGACGGGCACTTCTGCATGGACGGCATGGTGCTGTCCGACGGCACGCCGACGCCCGGGCTGAAGGAGTTCGCGGCGGTCACCGCGCCCATCCGCTTCGCCATCGCCGTCGGGAACGGGACGGTCGCCGTCCGCATCCGCAATCTGCGTCACTCGTCGGACACCGGCGATCTGGCCTTCGCCTGGCGGGTGGAGCGCGACGGCGAGCCGGTGGCCGACGGCGTGCTCGAGGTGCTGGGGGAGGACGGGGATGCCGTGCGAGCCGGTGAGTCCGCCGAGGTCCACGTGGTGCTCGATGATCCCCTTCTCCAGGAGCCGGGCGGCGAACTCTGGTTCACGGTCACGGCGGCGCTCGCCGCGGACACCGCGTGGGCGGGAGCGGGTCACGTCATCGCGGCCGCGCAGGCTCCCGTTCGGCAGAGCCGGCCGGGTCCGTCGCGCACGTCCGCACGCACCGCGATGCGCCGAGGGGCCTTGCAGCCACGCGACCCGGCGGGCCGCACCGCGCTCGGACCGGCAGAGTTCCAGGACGGGCGGCTGACCGCACTCGGAGGGAGACCGGTCACCGGTCCCCGCCTCCAGCTCTGGCGCGCTCCGACGGACAACGACGGCGGATCTCACCTCGGGAGCTACGACGTCAGCGACCCGATGGAGGGGCGGGGGCTGGGCATCCCCGGGCCGTCGTATGCATCGCTCTGGCGCGAGGCCGGCCTGGACCGGCTGACCGGCCGGGTCGTCGGGCTCGACAGCACGGACAGCACCCTCACGCGCCGGACCCGCTGGGCCGCTGCCGACACCCGCGTGTCCGTCACCCTCGAGGAGTCGTGGGAGCTGGACGGCGACGCGGTTCTGCTCACGCTCCAGATGATCCCCAGCTCTCGCTGGTCGATCGTCTGGCCGCGGATCGGAGTCCGGTTCGACCTCCCGGTCGACGTGGACGAGGCGGGGTGGTTCGGCACCGGACCCGGGGAGTCGTACCCAGACTCCCGCCGTGGTGTGCTCGTCGGCCGGTACCGGGCGCCCGTCGATCAGCTGACCGTGCCGTACGCGTGGCCGCAGGAGAGCGGTCACCGGAGCGACCTGAGGAGCCTCGACCTGCTGACCGGCGGCCGCGACTGGCTGCGGGTCGACGCCCGGCAGGATGCGCGAGGCCGGCGGCCGGGATTCACGTTGGCGAGGCACACCGCCGAGGAGGTGGGCATCGCGACGCACCAGCACGAGCTCGGGGCGCCGGTCGCGACCTACCTCTACCTGGATGCGGCGCAGAATGGCCTCGGGTCCCGCGCTTGCGGTCCTGACGTCTGGCCCGATGCCCTGCTGCGCCCGGAGACGCGTTCGCTCGCCCTGCGGTTCACGGCTCGCTGACCCTCCCTCTGAACCGACCCTGGAGTACCTGTGACCACGACCGAGCTCCCCGCCGACCTGTTCCTGCACCTCACGGCGGGAGGGGTGAGCGTGGTCCTGGACGCGACGTCGGCCCGTCTGCCGGCGGTCGTCCACTGGGGTGCGGCCCTCGGACCGCAGACGGGCGACAGCGTCCGGGCGCTCGCGGACGCCGCCGAGGAGCCGGGTACGGGCAACGTGGTCGACCAGGCCGTGCGGGTGGCCCTCCTGCCCGAGCATCACGCGGCGTGGGAGGGGCGCCCTGGCGTGGTCGGTCACCGCGGTGGCGCCGACTGGTCGCCGCTGTTCACCGTCGGATCCATCGACATCGACACCGAAGCGGGCGCGCCGCTCGTCCGCGACGGGCGCCTGGTCGAGACCGGCCCCGCGGCTGTCACGTTCCGGGCACGCGACGAGGTGGCCGCCCTGACCCTCACCGTGGAGGTCGAACTGCTGGCCAGCGGGCTCCTCCGCAGCCGGGCCGCGATCGGCAACAGCGGCGACGGCGTCTACGAGGTGTCCGAGTTGAATGTGGCGCTCCCGCTGCCGGCGCGCGCCCGCGAAATCCTCGACTTCGCCGGTCGCTGGAGCAAGGAGCGCATCCCGCAGCGTCGCGAACTCGTGGTCGGGACCCACGAGCGCGAGGGGCGCAAGGGACGCACGGGCCCGGACGCCGCGACCGTGCTCAGCGTCGGCGTCCCCGGTTTCGGATTCCGTCAGGGGGAGGTCTGGGGGGTGCACGTCGCCTTCAGTGGCAACCACCGCCACTACGCAGAGCGGCTGTCCACCGGGTCCCAGGTGGTCGGCGGCGGCGAGCTGCTCCTGCCCGGCGAGGTCCTGCTCCAGGAGGGTTCGAGCTACCGCAGCCCCTGGGTCTACGGCGCATACGGCGACGGGCTGGACGACCAGGCGCACCGGTTCCACCGCTACCTCCGCGCGCGGCCGACGCATCCCGCACGTCCCCGGCCGGTGACGCTGAACGTGTGGGAGGCCGTCTACTTCGACCACCACCTCGACCGGCTGATCGGGCTGGCCGACCGAGCAGCCGCCGTCGGCGTCGAGCGCTACGTGCTCGACGACGGCTGGTTCGCCGGCCGCCGCGACGACACGCGCGGGCTCGGCGACTGGGTCGTCGACCCGCAGGTCTGGCCGGAGGGACTCGGCCCGCTCGTCGATCACGTCCGCGGGCTGGGCATGGAGTTCGGGCTCTGGTTCGAGCCGGAGATGGTCAACGAGGACAGCGACCTGGCGCGCGTCCACCCCGAGTGGATCATGCAGACCGGCGGCCGCCTTCCGGTCCGGTCCCGGCACCAGCAGGTGCTGAACCTGGGGATCCCGGAGGCGTACGAGCACATCCTGGAGCGGATGACGGCCATCCTCACCGAGTACGACATCGCGTACATCAAGTGGGACCACAACCGCGACCTGATCGACGCCGGGACGTCGCCGACCGGGAGGGCCGGGGTGCACGAGCAGACCCTCGCCGCGTACCGGCTGATGGACGAGCTCAAGCAGCGATTCCCCGGACTGGAGATCGAATCCTGCTCCTCGGGCGGTGCCCGGGTCGACCTGGGTGTGATCGAACGAACGGACCGCGTCTGGGTCAGCGACTGCGTCGACCCGCTCGAACGACAGCAGATGAACCGCTGGACCATGCAGCTGCTTCCCGCTGAGCTGCTGGGCTCGCACATCGGCTCCCCGGTGAACCACACCACCGGACGCGACCTCGCGCTGTCGTTCCGTGCCGCCACCGCGGTCTTCGGCCACTTCGGGATCGAATGGGACCTCACGCAGGCGACGGACGCCGACCTCCACGACCTGACGGACTGGGTCCGCTTCCACCTCCGTCACCGCGCACTTCTGCACACCGGTGACGTGGTGCGAGCGGACGAGGTCGACCCGGCGTTCCAGCTGTACGGAAGCGTCGCAGTGGACAAGGCGGAGGCGCTGTTCTTCCTCGCCTTCCTGAACCGTTCGAACGAGTCCCCGCACGGCCGCTTCACCCTCCCCGGCCTCGACCCGGACACCCTCTACCGCGTCATGCCGGTCGTCGTGGGAACCCCTGATCCCGGCCGTGCCGAGCCCACCTGGTACGGCGACGGGACGGGCACGGTGCTGAGCGGGAGGGCGCTCGCCGCGGCCGGCCTTCAACTGCCGCGTTCGCTCCCGGAGCGCGTGATCGTGCTGCACGTCGCCGCGGTCGTCAGCCCCGGCTGAGCGCGGTGCCGCGCCGCCAGATCTGACGGATGGCGAGTGTGTCTGCGATGTTCGTTGTCGGGTCGCCGTCGACGAGGAGCAGGTCGGCGCGCAGGCCCTCCCGGATCCGTCCGCGGTCGGTGAGATCGAATCGGCGCGCTGGGGTCGACGTCGCGGCTCGGAGCGACTCGACCGGCGTGAGCCCGGCGCGCACGAGCATCTGCAGTTCGTGGTGAACGCTGGCGCCGTGCGCCATACCTCCGAGGGCGGGGAGCGGGAAAGAGACGTCCGTTCCGACGAGAATGTCGACTCCGGCGGCGTGCAGCGCTCGCACAGACGCGAGGACATCGTCGAGATCGCCCTGAGGGAATCGGTTATAGCTGCTGTTCAGCGTCGCCATCCAGGACTCGTCGAGTCGCGCGCTCACGCGGGGATCTGCGGCGAAGTCGCCGGCGGTGATCCCCATCATCGAGGCGTTCAAGACCAGGCACGGGACGACGAAGGCCCCGGAGGCCGCCATCCGGTCGATGACCGCTCCGGTGTGTGGGCGGTCCATGAACAGGTGCGCCAGACCGTCGATGCCGGCATCCACCGCGGTCAGCGTGGCCTCGACGGTGAGGGCGTGCGCGACGGTGAGCAGGCCCAGGCGGTGCGCCTCCGCGACGCCGGCCCTCACCACATCGTCGCTCAGGACAGGGAGGCCGGGGGCTCCTTCGACGGTCCCGTCGTCGATCATGAACTTGATGTAGTCCGAGCCCGTGCGGGCGAGCCGGGGGATGAACGAGACGGCCTCTTCGGCGGTCGTCGAGAAAGGCATCACGATGTCCTCCCAGGATTCCCGGCCCCCGGCGTCGTCGTCCTCCCACGGGGCCTTCTCGTCCCCATCGTCGTGGCCGTCGCCCATGAGCTCACTCGGGTGACCACCCGGAGGCGTGATCCCGAAGCCGGCGGAGCGGACGTCGGCGAGGCGGTCGTCCTCCGTCACCTGCCCCCGCTTGTCCTTCGTGAACATCCCCTGCATCTCCAGTTCGGTGGTGACTCCGAACCTCAGTGCGAGTGCCAGCCCTTCGATGGAGGTGTGGACATGCGAATCGATGAGGCCGGGGAGCAGGGTCGCGCCAGATGCGTCGAGAATCCGCGCGTCGTCGGGGATGTCGCCGCCGACGGCGACGATTTCGTGCCCGTCGATGACGACCGCCGGGTCGCCGAGGACCTGCTCGCCGTCGAATACCCGGGCATTGATGATTGCGGTCGTGCTCATGAGCTTCCTTCGTCGTCAAGTTGGATCGATTGCCACCATACATGAATCTGTAGTCACTACGAAAATGTAGCGACTGCAAAATAGAAATGGATACACGCTCGCGATAGGGTGGTCGCGTGGAAGCCACGGGCGGACTGCGCGAGCGCAAGCGGGAACGGACCAGGCGGACGCTGCAGAGCGCAGCGACCCGCCTTTTTCTCGAGCGCGGGTTCGAGGGGGTCACGGTCGCGGAGATCGCCGACGAAGCGGACGTCGCGCTCACCACGCTCTTCACGTACTTCCCCGGCGGCAAGGTCGCGCTCGTCTTCGATCGCGACGAGGACCGCGGCGCGGAACTCGCCCGCGCGATCGATGAGCGCAGCGACGAAGACGATGTGCTGAGCGCGGTCGAGGCCTTCATGGTGAGCCGGTTGCCGTTCGCCGTGGAGAGCGGAGCGCGGGAGGAGATCCTCGACCTCATCCTGTCCACGCCGCAACTGCGTGCGTACGCGCGTCAGAAGTGGACGGACTGCGAAGACGTCCTCGCGGACGAACTCACCAGGCGCGAGGACCTGCCCGCCGGTGCCGCCCGTGCCCTGGCACGCTTCGTCCTCGAGAGCCCGGATATCGCCGCCGAGGACCCCGAGCCCGGCGCGACCCTCCAGAGGATCTTCGTGAACCTCCGCCGCGGATGGGAACTGTAGCCGCCCTCGGCAACACGTCGCCTCGGCGGTCAGCCCGGGTGAACGCGGTGACGCTACGATGACGCCATGTCGGACCATCGCGTCGTCGCTCCCCGGATCGAACCGGGCGAGAAGGTCATGGGGCCGGCCTCGTACTTCCCGAGCATCGAGAAGAACTACGGTCGGCCGGTGCAGGACTGGCTGGATCTGGTGGTGGAACGCCTCGACACGGGTGCCACCCACATGCAGGTCGTCGCCTGGCTGAAGTCGGAGTACGGGATGGGCCACGGGCACGCCAACGCCCTGGTGGGCTACGTCCGCGCGAAGCTCGACAGCGAGTCGTAAACCGCACCCCATTCCGCCTCGTACCCGACCGGGCCGACGAGCCCGGACGCGCGGGCGCTCTCCAATTCCATGAGTCGGGCGGCCGCCGCGCGGAGGAGGGCGACGTCGCCGTGCTCGCGGACGTCGCTGCCGACGTGCTCTGTCGCGACCGTCAGCACGCGGCAGCGGCCGCGTAGTCCCAGGGTGAGCCGGGCGATGACGACGAATCCGGAGCCGTACACGCCGAGTACGGCCGCGAGGCTCAGCAGGGGTCCGAGGTCGCTCAGCAGCACGAGCCCGACCAGCGCCAGGAGCGCACCGCCGACCGGCCACGCGTGGTGCAGGCGCAGCAGCCGGCGCTCGCCGGGGGTGATGCCCGGCGGGTAGACCGTCAGCCGCACCCGCTGCCAGACACCGGGGGTCACGGGAGTGACGTCCAGGTCTCCCCAGAGGGCGCGCCCCTCGAGGAGCCGCCTCATCGTCCGCACACCGTCGGAGCCCACGGGTCCGACGCGTCGAGGGCACCCCGGCGCCCCGGGTCGACCTGACGGAGGACGACGGCGCCGCTGCAGGGCACGGCGAGGAGGTCCCCGGCGCGCAGGTCCGAGGCCAGCTCCTCGATTCGAAGCGGAGCGACGGCGGCGCCGGCCTGATGGATGCGCGCGGGCGCGTCGCATGCGGTCGAGATGCGGCCGATCATCCTGAGCTCGGCGACGTGCGCCGCCGCGTCCGAGAGGCGGGCGTCGATCCACACGTCGAGGGTGCCGTCGGGGCCGGCAGCGACGGAGACGACGCGTGCGACGACGACGGAGGCGAGCTCGGACGGCGACGGCATCCCGCCCGTACCGGGGACCACGGCGGCGGCGGTGTGGACGCACGGCGTGCCGCACCACGCGGCCAGCCGGGTCAGTGAGACGCCGGCGACCACCACGTCCGAGACCGACGTGGTGGTGAACTCCGGCCAGAGGTCGCGCCCGAGCGGGTTCGGCACCGAGGCGCGCAGCGAAGGGATGAGATGGGTGAGAGTCACGAGCATCGGTCTACGCCGCAGCGACCCGCCGTGGTGCGTTCCTCACGGAACCCGAACGCCGCGGCCGCCGATCTCAACGCGATGCTGACGGCCCCGAGACCGCGACGCAGCGAAACCGTTAGGACTCGCGGCCCCGCCGTATGGATCCCGTTAGGACCCGCATCGGGCGCCTGCGGAGGGACTTGTATCGGTCCCTGGAGCCGGCAGAGGGCCGGCCCGGATGGAGACCTTCCGTGTTGGACCTGATCTGCGTCGTGGGGATCATCGCGCTCGGCGTGATCGTCGCCCTCATCGGCCGAGGGGTGGAGAGACTGTGATCTTCTTCGACCTGCTCGCGGCGGCGCTCGCCGTCGCCGCCGTCGCGTACCTGGTGTACGCCCTGCTGAAGCCGGAGCGGTTCTAGACATGACAGCCTGGCTCTTCGTGGGCGCGCTCGCCACGCTCATCCTCATGCTCGCGGTCGTCTACCGCCCGCTCGGCGACTACATGGCCGCCACCTTCACCAGCCGTCGCGACCTGCGGGTCGAGCGCGGCTTCTACCGCGTCATCGGCGTGGACCCGGGGCTCGGCCAGAGCTGGCCGGTGTACCTGCGCAGCGTGCTCGCGTTCTCGATCCTCGGCGTGCTGCTGGTCTACGGGCTGCAGCGGGCGCAGGCGATCCTGCCGTACTCCCTCGGGCTGCCGGCGGTTCCCGAGGGGCTGTCGTTCAACACGGCGATCTCGTTCGTGACGAACACGAACTGGCAGTCGTACTCGCCGGAGGTGACCATGGGCTACACG
>JAEWJG010000155.1 GCA_023386675.1 Actinomycetes bacterium | reverse complement strand
CGGACCGACCGCCACGGCAACCGCGTGGACGACGGTGCGCGCCGCGACGTGGACGACCGCGAAGCGGCGGCCGCGAGCGCGCCGGCCGGGACCGCGCCGGCCGGGACTGCTGCTCCCGCCGGGACCGTCCCCGCGAACGACACTGCAGCTCCGGTGGACGACGCCGCCCGCCCCGCGCCGCGCCACGAGGCTCCGCGATTCGACGACGGAGGCGATCGCACGGTCCGCTGATCCACCCCGGCACCCGCTTACCCTGACGGCGAGTCGCCGACGGCCGGCCCGACGGCTGTCGGCGGCTCGCGCATGTCCGCCGGGTAGCATCGGTCCGTCGGCTGCCGAACGGAGGATGCGATGCCCGCGCTCGTCGTCGTCCCGTACAGCAGCGAAGCCGCTGACGTCCTCCCACGGCTGTCCGACGGGGACAGGGCACGTCTGCAGGGTCTGAGGGACGAGGATGCTCGCCGGCGGTTCCTGGCGGGCCGCACGGCGCTGCTCGAGGCCGCAGCCCGGGCCGGCGAGCCCCACATTCGCATCGACGCACGCTGCCCCGATTGCGGGCTCTCGCATGGACGACCCGTCGCGGAGGGCGCCGCGACACCCCTACACGTGGCTCTCGCCCACGCCGGCGGTCACGCGTTCGCCACCGCCTCACGCCATCCCGTCGGGATCGACGCCGAGCCCGGCGACACTCCGGCGGAGCGACGTGCGGCCATCGACGCCCTCGCGCCCGGCCGCGGCGATCCGCTGCGCCGGTGGACCGCGATCGAGGCGGTGCTCAAGGCCGACGGCCAGGGCCTGCGCGTCGCGCCCGACGCCGTCCGGTTGCGCTTCGGGGGCGCGCGCCTCGGCGTAGACCGCTACCGGCTGCGCTCCCTGAGCACGGCGGGGTGCGTCGTCGCCATCGCCGAACGGCGCTAACGGCCGGTCACCGCGACATCGAGGGCAGCTGTGTCTCCCGCAGCCAGGCGTCGAAGAACTCGTCCAGCGGCTCGTCCGAGAACGCCCGGGCGAGGCCCTCGAAGTCGGCGGTGGTCACCGTCCCGAACCGGTGGTTGCGTGTCCAGGCGTGCAGCAACTCGAAGAAGCGCTCGTCGCCGAGGCGGTTCCTGAGGGCGTGCAGCAGGCAGGCGCCGCGCTTGTAGACGCGATCGTCGAACATGTCGTCCGGCCCCGGATCGCCCAGCAGGAGGTCTTTGGGCGAGAGCCGGAGCCTGGCATGGTGCGCGCGTGCGTGCGCGGCTGCCGACAGGCCGCCGGACGCCTCCGACCAGATCCACTCGGCGTAGCAGGCGAAGCCCTCGTTCAGCCAGATGTCGCGCCAGGATGCGAGACCCACGCTGTTGCCGAACCACTGGTGCGCGAGCTCGTGCGCGATCAGCCGCTCCGAGCCGCCGCGGCCGTCCGCGTGCGACGAGCCGAAGGTCGCCATCGCCTGAGACTCGAGCGGGATCTCGAGCGGATCCTCGGTGACCACGATCGTGTATGACGGAAACGGGTACGGACCGAATCGGCGCTGGAACGCCTCCAGCATCCGGCCGACGGGTTCGAAGTCGTGCAGCACGCGGCGCGCGAGGGCCGGGGGATACGCCACCGCCCAATCCACGCCCTCGGTGCGCCGCCGCTCCAGCGTGTACCGGCCGATCTGCACGGCGGCGAGGTAGGTGGCGGTCGGCTCCGGGCGGTCGAAGGTCCAGGTGCCACGGCCGCCGTTGACGCTGTGGCTGACCGGCTCACCGGTCGCGAGCACGGTGTACGCCTGCTCGGTCGTGATCCGGAGGCGGTAGGCCGCCTTGTCCGACGGCCGGTCGTTGCACGGGAACCAGGTCGGCGCCCCCGAGGGCTGCGCGGCGACGATCGCACCGTCGGTCAGCTCCTCCCAGCCGAGCGTCCCCCACCGGGTGCGGCGCGGAGCGGGCGACCCGTCGTACGCGACCTCGACGGTGAACTCGGAGCCGGCGGGCAGCGGCGACGCCGGCACGATCCGGAGGTGCGTCGCATTCTGGGTGAACCGCACGCGCTTCTGCCCGTCGAGCCTGACGCGCTTCGCCTTGAGGTGGACCAGGTCGAGCACGACGGCCGACAGGTCGACGGCCGCCCGCGCGCGGATGACGGCGGTCGCATCCAGCCGGTTCGTCGCGACACGGTAGTCGAGGGCCAGGTCGTAGTGGAGGACCGCGTAGTCGTCGGTGCCCGAGCGGGGGAGGTAGGCGTGCGGGAGGACGTCCGTCATCCGCCGACCCGCGCCCGGTACTCGCGCACGACGACTTCGCGCCACGGACCGATCGGGTTGCCGCTCCACCGGCTGCCCGCCGGCACGGTCTCGCCGCGCATGACGAGCGACGCCGGCCCGACCGTCGCCTCGCGGCCGATGTCGGCGGCGGGCAGGATGACGCTGTGCGGGCCGAGCGTCCCGCCGCGCTCGATGATGACCTGGTCCATGCTCATGATTCGATCATGGAACAGGTGCGTCTGCACGACACAGCCCCGATTGACCGTGGAGGCGTCGCCCAGCGTGACCAGGTCGGCCTCCGGGAGCCAGTAGCTGTCGATCCACACACCGGAGCCGATCCGCGCTCCGAGGCTGCGCAACCACCAGACCAGCGCAGGGGTCCCGGCGGCGGCCCAGGCGAACCAGGGCGCGGCGACCATCTCGGTGAAGGTGTCCGAGACCTCGCTGCGCCAGATGAACGACGACCAGAGCGGATGCTCGCCCGCGCGCAGCCTGCCGAGCAGCGCCCACTTGGCCGCGGTGCTCACGGCGGCGGCGACCGCCCCTGCGAGCATCAGCACAGGACCGCCGAGCACGACGGCCCACCACGTGCCCCAAGCCGCGTCGATGGCTCCTAGCGCGACGACCACGCCAAGACCGATGCCGCACGTGACGAACACGGGCACGATGCGGAGCAGCTCCCAGGCGGTCCGCGCCACGCGCAGACCGAGCGGGGGCTCGAAGGTGCGCGAGAGGTCCGCATCCTGCGCCTGCCGCCGGAGCCGTACCGGGGGAGAGCCCAGCCAGGAGGAGCCGGCCTTCGCCTTGCGCGGTGCGAACGACAGCAC
>JAEWJG010000061.1 GCA_023386675.1 Actinomycetes bacterium | reverse complement strand
CGTGCCCGACGCGGGGGAGGACGATCGTTTCGCCGCGAACGCGCTGGTCACCGGTCCCGCAGGTCTCCGTTACTACGCGGGATACCCGGTGGAGGCGCCGGACGGGACCCGCATCGGCGCGCTCTGCGTGTTCGGGCGGACCCCGCGCGACCGTGTCGACGGGGAGGCCGACCTCGACGTGCTGCGCGAGCTCGCGCTCCTCGCCCAGCGCGAGCTGTGGCGGTGGGCGCCCGACGGCTGAGGTCAGCCCTCCAGCGCGGTCAGCAGGCGGTCGAGCGAGCCGCCGAGGCCGAAGCGCTCGGACAGCGCCCGGAGGGTCGTGCGCTGCGCATCCGTTGGAGGCATGAGCCGCGCGTCCACCTCGGGCAGCGGGAGGTCGCGGACGACCTCGACCACCTTCGGCGCGACGGCCAGATAATCCTCCGCGGCGGCGAAGCGGGCCCGCGCCGCTGGCTTCATGCCGCTCGCGGAATCCTCGGCCGCCGCGACGATGCCGGCGAGGTCGCCGTAGTCCGCCAGCAGGGCTGCCGCCGTCTTCTCTCCGATCCCGGCGACACCGGGCAGACCGTCGGAGGTGTCGCCGCGCATCGCCGCGAAATCGGCGTACTGGTCTCCGCGCACGCCGTACTTCTGCTGGACGACGGCATCCGTCACGACCTCGAGATTGCTCATGCCGCGAGCGGTATACACGATACGGATGCCGCGCTCGTCGTCGACGAGCTGGAAGAGGTCGCGGTCGCCGGTGACCACATCCACCGGTCCTGCAGAGCGCGTCGCGAGCGTCCCGATCACATCATCCGCCTCGGCGAGCGGCGCCCCCACGATCGGGATGCCCACCGCGTCCAGCACCTCCCGGATGACCGGCACCTGGGCGACGAGCGCCTCGGGCACCTCCTCGACATCCACTCCGCCCGGCACGAGTGTCGCGACGCGGTGGGCCTTATAGCTCGGGATGAGGTCGACGCGCCACCGCGGGCGCCAGTCGTCGTCCCAGCAGGCGACGAGCGACTCTGGACGGTAGTCGGTCACCAGCTTCGCGATGATGTCGAGGAACCCGCGCACCGCGTTCACCGGGGAACCGTCGGGCGCCTTCACCGTGTCGGGCACGCCGTAGAACGCGCGGAAGTAGAGGGAGGCGCTGTCGAGCAGCATCGTTCGGCCGGTCACGCGACGATCCTGCCACGCGAAGGGTGCACGCGGCACACCTCCCCGCACCTACCCCGTGCGCGCTAGTGTTCGCCTCATGGCCGGAACCGTCGTCGTCGAGCGCACCGCCCGCATCAACGCCACCCCCGAGCAGCTGCTGCCGCACATCTCCCGGCTGCCCGAGTGGACGCAATGGTCGCCGTGGGAGGACCTCGACCCCGATCTGGAGCGCGACTACAGCGGCGTGCCCGGCGCGATCGGCTCCACCTACGCCTGGTCGGGTAACCGCAAGGCGGGTTCCGGCTCCATGCGCGTCACCGCCGTGGACCCGGACGGCGTCGGCATCCACCTGGAATTCACGCGGCCCTTCCGCTCGTCCAATGAGCTGCGCTTCGCGCTCACGCCGGAGGGCGACGGCACGCGCGTGATCTGGCGCATGGAGACGCCCCGCAAGCTCTACACGCGCTTCGTGAACCTGGACAAGCTGGTCGGCGGCGACTTCGAGAAGGGGCTGCGCAAGCTGAAGCAGGTCGCCGAGACGCCGTGACCCGGATGCCCGCTAGCGTGGGAGGGTGACCCCCGATCCGATCATCGTCTCCGCGGTCGCGGTGGTGCGGGACCGCCGCGTGCTGATGGTCACCGCCCGTGGCCGTGACGTGTACTACATGCCCGGCGGCAAGGTCGACCCGGGCGAGACGGCCGCCGAGGCCGCCGCACGCGAGGCGTTCGAGGAGGTCTCGCTGCCGTTCGCGGCGGACGACCTCGAGGAGCTGTTCGAGGTGCGGACTCAGGCGCACGGCGAGCCGGACGGCCGGATGGTGCACATGCGGGTGTTCCGCGGGTGGACGGACGACGAGCCCGTGCCGTCCGCCGAGGTCGGCGCGGTACACTGGACGACCAGCGCGGACGCGGGCCGTTGTCCGCCGGCCGGGACCGAGGTGCTCCGCCGCCTCGTCGCGCTCGGCGTGATCGACTGACGAACGCTTCCGCGCATCCACCCCGCACGAGGGATGGCGGCGGTCGGGCGCGAAGCGGCAGGCTGAGCGCATGGCGCGCACGCACGAGTTCACGTTCTCCGGCAACCCGGACTTCGACTTCGGGATCCGCACCACCATCGGGCAGGCGTTCAGCGGCGCGGCCGACATCGGGGAGGTGCTCGCCGCGGTCCACGGGGTCGGCGCGAAGGACCACGAGGGCTGGTTCCGGGCATGGCTCGGCCTCGGCGACCGCATCGCGGCGCAGGCGGACGCCGCAGCCGCCGCCGGTCACGGGGTGAGTGCCGCGGGCGCGTATCTGCGGGCGGCGTCGTACTACGGCACCGCGGTCGACGCGGTCGCGTCGCTGCCGTCGGAGGACGAACTGCTTCCGACCTTCCGCAAGCACCGGGCGGCGTGGGACGCCTGGGTGGATGCGGTCGGGCTCGACATCGAGCGGGTCGCCATCCCGTACGAAGACACCACGTTGCCCGGTTACCTGTTCCGGGCGCCGGGCGCTGACGCATCCACCGCATCCCGCCCCGTGCTGGTGGTCGCGAACGGCAGCGACGGGCCGCTGACCAGCCTGTGGTCGTCGGCCGTCTCGGGCGCACTCCGCCGCGGGTACGACGCCCTCGTGTTCGACGGCCCCGGCCAGCAGTCGATGCTCTTCGAGCGCAACGTGCCGTTCCGTCCCGACTGGGAGGCGGTGCTGACGCCGGTGCTCGACTTCGTGCTGACGCAGCCCGGCGTGGATGCGGACCGCGTCGCCGTCTACGGCATCAGCCAGGCCGGCTACTGGGTGCCCCGCGCGCTCGCCTTCGAGCACCGGTTCGCCGCCGCGATCGCCGACCCCGGCGTCGTGGACGTCTCCACCTCGTGGACCGACCACCTGCCCGGCAACATGAGGAAGCTCCTCGCCGACGGTGACGACGAGAAGTTCGACCGCGACATGGAGATGGGCGCGAAGTTCTCGCACGAGCTCGCGTACACCTGGCGGTTCCGCGCACGCCCGTACGGGACCACCGGGTACGCCGAGACGATGCGGACGGTCCTGCAGTACACCGTGGAGGGCGTCGCCGCGAAGATCACCACCCCGCTGCTGATCACAGACCCCGAGCACGAGCAGTTCTGGCCGGGCCAGTCGGAGCGCCTGGCCGCCCTCACGCCGGGCGTCTCGACGTTGATGCGCTTCACCGAGGCGGAGGGCGCCGACTTCCATGTGCAGCCGCTCGCCCGCGCGCTGACCGAGCAGCGCATGTTCGACTGGCTCGACGAGCGCCTCGGCCGCTGACCCCACCGCTCTTGCCCGGTGTCGGTGGCCTGCGGTTGGATGCTGCCATGCGGATCAGACGTCAGATCGTCGTGTTCGACACACCCGACATCGAGGGCGAGTCCGCCTTCTGGGCGGCGCTGATGGGAGGGGAGGCGCGCGGCGAGGAGGCCGACTGGCGATCCGTCTACGTCGACGGCGAGCCGCGGCTGGGCTTCCAGCTGGCGCCGGACCACGAGCGGCCGGACTGGCCGGACGGCCCGCAGCAGCAGTTGCACCTCGACCTCTACGTCGACGACATCCGCGAGGCGGACGACCACGCCGTGTCGGTCGGCGCGACGCTGCTGCGGCCGGCCGACGACCTGGACGCGCCGGAGGGCTTCCAGGTCTACGAGGACCCGTCCGGTCATCCCTTCTGCCTCTGCTGGGGCTGAGATGGCGGAACAGCTCCCTCCACTCGCTCTCACCGGCGTCACCGGGTCCATCGGCCGTCTGACGGCGGACGCCCTCGCCGACGCGGGCGTGCCGTTCCGGATGCTCGCTCGCTCGCCCGAGCGGGCGCCGCGGTACCCGGGCAGTTCCGTGCATCCCGCGACCTACAGCGACCGGGATGCCGTGCTCGCCGCCCTCGACGGCGTCGAGACGCTGCTCATGGTGTCGGCCGCGGAGAACGCCGAGCGCCTGCGCGAGCACGAGGCCTTCGTGGATGCGGCGGCCGAGGCGGGCGTCCGTCACGTCGTCTATACGTCGTTCTTCGGCGCGGCGCCCGACGCGACCTTCACGCTCGCCCGGGATCACGACGCGACGGAGCGGCGTATCCGGGCGTCCGGGATGCGGCACACCTTCCTGCGCGACAACCTCTACCTCGACTTCGCACCGAACCTGGTCGGGGACGACGGCGTGATCCGCGGACCGGCGGGCGACGGGCGTGCCGCCATGGTGGCTCGTGCGGATGTCGCTCGCGTCGCGGCGGAGGTGCTGCAGCATCCAGCCGACCACCTCGACGCGACGTACGACCTGACCGGGCCGGAGGAGCTGACGCTCGCCGAGGTCGCCGAGACGCTGTCGGCGCACACCGGCCGCCCGGTGTCCTTTCACGACGAGACCCTTCCCGAGGCGTACGCGTCCCGCGCGAAGTGGGGCGCACCGGACTGGCAGGTCGACGCGTGGGTCTCGACGTACACCGCCATCGCCGCCGGCGAGCTGGCGGGCCCAACGGACGCCGTCGAGCGCGTCACCGGCCGCCGTCCCCTCTCGCTCGCCGAGCTCCTCCGCAACACCCGCCCCTAGTCGAATCCACGTCTCGCAACGACGGAGTTTCGTCCTGATCGCGGCCGAAACTCTCGCAGGACTGTCGATCGTCGGAGTTTCGACACCCGATCCCCGACGAAACGACGAAGGAGGCGGCCCGCACACTGCGGACCGCCTCCCTGGTTCAGCCGGTTACGGCTGCGTGGACCAGCCGCCGCGCGGCGGGGTCGGCCAGTGCGGCTTCGTCGACACGACGGACGACACCGCGCCGCTCGTGGGGTCGAGGAGCACCTCCCGCTGCTGCGGGTGGAACCAGTCGAACAGGCCGCCGAGGGAGCCGGCGGTCGCGTCGAACGAGGCGTCGCCGATCCGGCCGGTCAGCCAGTTCGTCTCGATGAAGCGCAGGATGCTGGCCTGGTTCGTCTGCGTGTGGTCGACGCGGTTCTGCGCGGCCCACGGCGAGACGACGAGCAGCGGCAGGCGCTGGCTCGGGCCACAGCGGTCGGCGTAGCCGCCGGCGATGTGCGTCACGCTCGTGCACACCGTCGAGTCGACGGCCGGGTCGTTCGACCCGTTCGTGACCTTCGGGGCGACGTGGTCGTACCAGCCGTCGGAGTCGTCGTAGGCGACGACGACCGCGGTGCTCGACCAGCTGTCCGACTTCTGGATGGCGTTGATCTCGTTGACCAGGAACTTCTGCTCGTCGATCGGGTCGGAGTAGGCGGCGTGGCCGTCCTGGGCCTCCGGGGCCTTCAGGAACGAGACGGCGGGGAGGTTGTTCGCCTTCAGCGCCGCGTCGAACGAGGTCAGGTCGTACTGGTGGTTCGCCTGGTCGGTGTGCCCGATCGCCTTCACCGAGGTCGGTGCGAGGTGGTGCGGGTTCGAGGTGGACGCGTAGTACTGGAAGGGCGAGTGGTGCGGCGAGTAGTCCTTCGGCGTGGCGCCCGCGATGTTCGCGGTCGTGGCGTCGCACTTGGCGTACGAGCCGGCCTGGCCGTTCCATGCGGTGGTCGGAGTGAAGCCGCCCTGGAACCAGCCCCAGGTGACTCCGCGCTGGTTCAGCAGGTCGCCGACGTTCTTGCCGGACATCCCGACGACCGCCGAAGCCGACGTGTGGTCGTTGTCCGAGCAGTCGTCGTACGCCGGGTCGGGGTCGCCGATCACGGTGCCGACGCCCTGCGCGTTCGCCGACTGGACGGCCGTGGAGGCGGTGAGCACCGCTCCCGTCTTCGGGTCGTACGCGGTGCCGCCGTGGGTCTGGCCGGAGATGAGGTTGAGCGCGCCCGGCGTGGACGGGCCGAACGTCGTGTCCCAGCTGTTGTCGCTCATGGCGTAGTTCTGGGCGTAGTTCCAGAGGCCGGTGACGGTGTTGCCGTCGTAGTAGTCCATGACCAGGCCGGGAGCGGCGTACGCTCCGGTGCAGGTGTCGGTCTCGGTCTTCTGGACGAACTGGTCCATCGCGCCGTTGTCGACCGCCTGCTGCTCCGCCTTGTAGCTGTGGTTCTGGTCGCAGGTGACGGCCTGCGACGGAGTGAGGCGCTTCGGTGCGTAGAGGTTGGGGTTGTTGGTCAGCGTTCCCGAGGTGACCAGTGTGTTGGCCTTCGGGGTGTCCTTCGCCGCCGTGAACGTGGTCCCGTCGGTGTTGGCCGCGTTCGGGTAGGTGCCGAAGTAGTGGTCGAACGAGATGTTCTCGTCGAAGAGCACGACCAGGTGCTTGATCGGGGTGAGGG
>JAEWJG010000010.1 GCA_023386675.1 Actinomycetes bacterium | reverse complement strand
GGGGCTGCCAGCGCTCCAGGTCGATGCCGTTGTAGATCGTGACGACCTTGGTCGGGTCGAGGGCGGGGTATGCGGCGAGGATGTCGCGCCGCATGCCGTCGCTCACCGCGATGACGGTGTCGGCGGCCTCGAAGGCGGTCTTCTCGATCCAGCTGGACACGCGGTAGCCGCCGCCCAGCTGCTCGGCCTTCCACGGGCGCAGCGGCTCGAGGCTGTGCGCGGTAACGACGTGCGGCGCGCCGTGCAGCAGCTTGGCCAGGTGGCCGGCGCCGTTCGCATACCAGGTGTGCGAGTGGACGACGTCCGCTCCCCCGCAGTCCTGCGCCATCTGCAGGTCCACGCCGAGCGTCGCGATGGCGCCGTTCGCGCCCGCGAGCTCGGCGGGAACGCGGTACGACGCGGTATCCGGCTCGTCCCGCGGCTCGCCGAAGGCGCGGACCACCACCTCGGTATCGGTCCGCAGGGCACGCACCAGCTCGGTGACGTGCACCCCGGCTCCCCCGTAGATGTCCGGCGGGTACTCCCGGGTCAGAAGATCGACGCGCATGACCGAAACGCTAGTACAGCCCCCAGTTCGCCTCTACTGTTATGGGCATGGCACCAGGCAAGAAGATCTTCGGCATCGTCCTCGCGGGCGGAGAGGGAAAGCGGCTGATGCCGTTGACGGCGGACCGCGCGAAGCCCGCCGTCCCGTTCGGCGGGCAGTACCGCTTGATCGATTTCGCGCTGTCGAACCTCATCAACTCGCAGCTGCGGCAGATCGTCGTGCTCACGCAGTACAAGTCGCACAGCCTCGACCGGCACGTGTCGCAGACCTGGCGCCTCGACGGCATCACCAACTCGTACATCGCGTCGGTTCCGGCGCAGCAGCGCCTCGGAAAGCGCTGGTTCAGCGGGTCGGCGGACGCCATCCTGCAGAGCCTCAACCTGCTCCGCGACGAGAAGCCGGACATCGTGGTCGTCGTCGGCGCCGACCACGTGTACCGGATGGACTTCGGCCAGATGATCCAGGCCCACATCGACTCCGGCGCCCCGGCGACGGTGGCGGCGATCCGCCAGCCGATCGGTCTCGCCGACCAGTTCGGCGTCATCGAGGTGGAGCCGGAGCGGCCCACGCGCATCGGCGCGTTCCGCGAGAAGCCGCGCGACCCGGTCGGCCTGCCCGACTCGCCGAACGAGGTGCTCGCCTCGATGGGCAACTACGTCTTCGACGCCGACGCGCTGATCGACGCCGTCATCCGCGACGGCGACCGGCCCGACTCCAACCACGACATGGGCGGCGACATCATCCCCGACTTCGTGTCGCGCAACGAGGCGGCGGTCTACGACTTCAACAACAACGACGTGCCCGGGTCGACCGACCGCGACCGCTACTACTGGCGCGACGTGGGGACGATCGACTCGTTCTTCGAGGCCCACCAGGACCTCATCTCGGCGCTTCCCGTGTTCAACCTGTACAACAACAGCTGGCCGATCTTCAGCCAGGTGCTCAACTCCCCTCCCGCGAAGATCGTGCGGGATGGACGCGGGGCGCTCGGCACGACCATCGACTCCATCGTCTCGCTCGGCTCCGTCATCTCCGGCGCCCACCTCGAGCGCAGCGTCCTCGGTCCGTGGGCGAAGGTCGACTCGGGCGCCAAGGTGATCGACTCGGTCGTCTTCGAGCGCGCGGTGATCGAGCCGAACGCGTTCGTCGGCCGGGCCATCCTGGACAAGGACGTGGTGGTCGCCGAGGGCGCCCAGATCGGCGTCGACCCGGAGCGCGACCGCGCCCGCGGCTTCACCGTCACCGAGTCGGGCATCACGGTGGTCGGCAAGGGCGTGCACGTCGTCCCATGACCGACAGCCACAATCGAACAGCGTCCGTCCTCGTCGTGCTCGACGCCGACTCCACCCTGCTCCAGGACGAGGTGATCGAGCTCCTCGCCGAGGAGGCGGGGTCGCGCACCGAGGTCGCCGACATCACCGAGCGGGCCATGCGCGGCGAGCTCGACTTCGAGCGCAGCCTGAGGGAGCGCGTGCGCACCCTCCGCGGGCTGCCTGCGTCGGTCTTCCAACATGTGGGTGAGCGCATCCGGGTGACGGACGGCGTGCCAGAACTCATCGCGGGCGTCCAGGCGGCCGGCGGCGTCGTCGGCGTGGTGTCCGGAGGCTTCCACGAGCTCCTGGACCCGATCGGCGAGCGGCTCGGCCTCGACCACTGGCGGGCGAACCGCCTCGTGGTGCGGGACGGGCGGCTCACCGGCGAGGTCGACGGCCCGGTGGTCGACGCCGCCGCGAAGGCGCAGGCGCTGCTGTTCTGGGCCGCCGCAGCGGGCGTGCACCTCACCCAGACGGTCGCCATCGGCGACGGCGCGAACGACCTGCGGATGATGGCGGAGGCCGGCCTCGCCGTCGCCTTCAACGCCAAGCCGAAGGTGCGGGCGGAGGCCGACCTCGTGATCGACCGCCCGGACCTCTCCCAGGTGCTCCCCCTGCTCGGCCTCCGCGGCTGAACGCCACCATCCAGCGCTTCCTCGCTTAATCCGATCGCACTCGGCGTGCCGAATGAATAAGCGAGGAAGCGATGAATCTGCTAGTGACCCATCCCGAGGCCGCCGTCGACGGGGATGACCGCGCCGGAGATGTATCCGGCGTCGTCCGAGGCGAGCCAGGCGACGACCTTCGCGACCTCCTCCGGCTGCGCGAAGCGGCCGGCCGGGATGCTCTTCTTGTACTCGGCCTGCTGCGCCTCCGGCAGCTCGGCCGTCATGTCGGTCTCGATGAAGCCGGGGGCGACGACGTTCGCCGTGATGCCGCGGGCGCCGAGCTCGCGCGTGATCGAGCGCGCCATGCCGACCAGGCCGGCCTTGGACGACGCGTAGTTCACCTGGCCGGCGCCGCCGAACAGGCCGACGACGCTCGAGATGAGGACGATGCGGCCGAAGCGCGCCTTCAGCATCCCCTTGTTCGCGCGCTTCACGACGCGGAACGCGCCGCCGAGATTGGTCTCGATGACCGAGTCGAACTCCTCGTCGGTCATGCGCATGAGCAGGGTGTCTTTGGTGATGCCCGCGTTCGCGACGACGACCTCCACCGGGCCGAGCTTCTCCTCCACCTCGGTGAAGGCGGCGTCGACGCTCGCGGTGTCCGTCACGTCCGCGCGCACGGTCAGCGTGCCCTCCGGGCCCTCGCCGGAACGCGCGGTGACCGCGACGCGGTGGCCCTGGGCGACGAACTCCTCGGCGATCGCGTAGCCGATCCCCCGGTTGCCTCCGGTGACGAGGACGGTGCGTGGCGTGGTCATGCGCTTCCCTTCAGGAATGGTGCTGGCTGCGTATTCGGCCCGAGCGGGGCCATCCCCAAGTTTATGGACGTACGCTGGAGTCAACGCTCATGAAGAAGCCCACCGCACCATCGATCACGAGTCTCCCCCTCTCTCCGGATGAGGAGCGCAAGCACCGGATGATCCGCTATTCGGTCGCCATGGGCATCCGTGTGGTCTGCGTGCTGGTCGCCGTGATCGTCCCGGGATGGTGGGCCGCCGTGCCGATCATCGCCGCCGTCTTCCTCCCCTATTTCGCCGTCGTCATCGCGAACGTCTCGGTGGAGCGCGGCCAGGCGGACGTCCAGCGTCCAGGCGGTATCGTTCCTCTGTACCCGCAGGCTCCCCGCACCGGCGACAGCGCCGGTGACGGCGGCGAGCCGCGGGACGGCCAGTGAACCAGCGGGCGCAGTGACTCAGGAGGCGCAGTGATCGGGATGGACGCTCCGGCGCCGCTGACCTGCTCGCGCGCCGGCTGCCGCGAGACCGCGTCCTGGCGCATCGAGTGGCGCAACCCGCGCATCCACAGCGAGGATCGCGTCAAGGTCTGGCTGGCGTGCGACGAGCACGAGGAGTTCCTGCGCGAGTTCCTGGCGGCGCGGGAGTTCCCGCTGCGGGTCGTGCCGATCGTCGGGGCGGACGCATGAGCGGGTCCGGGTCCTCGCCGAAGTCCGCCGGGTGGGGCTTCGCGTTCTCGCGCCGCTGGTTCGGTTACCTGGCGTTCGCGATCGTCTTCGCGATCGCGTGCGGGTTCCTGTCCAACTGGCAGCTCGCCCGCTCCAAGGAGGCTGCGGCGGCGAACGCGCTGGTCACGGCCAATTTCGACTCACGGCCGGTGCCGCTGACAGACGAGCTGCCGACGCTCGGCTCGTACTCGCCGAAGCAGGAGTGGACGCGGGTGACGGTCACCGGGACGTACGAGCGCGACCAGCAGCTCCTCGTGCGCAACCGTCCGTTCAACGGCAGCCCCGGGTTCGAGGTGCTGACCCCGCTGCGGACCGCCGACGGCGCGCTGTTCGTCGTGGACCGTGGATGGGTCCCCACCGGCAGCAGGACAGACGCGCCCGACCACGTCCCGGCCGCGCCGTCCGGCACCGTGACGGTGGTCGCGCGGCTGAAGGCCAGCGAGCCGGCCATCGCCGGGCGCACCGCGACCGGGGATCAGGTCGGCACCATCCAGCTCTCGGTCGTCAAGCAGAAGCTCGGCGGCGCGGACGTCTACACCGGCGCCTACGGCCTTCTCGACAGCGAGGACCCCGCCCCGGCGACCGCGCCGACGCCGACGGTGACCGCCCCGCCGACGCAGGATGAGGGCCTGCACTGGTCGTACATGATCCAGTGGATCATCTTCGCCCTGATCGGGTTCTTCGGTCTCGGCTACGCACTGGTGACCGAGTACCGCAAGCGCAACTCCGACGACCCCGCCGAGCGGGCGCGCGCCGCGGAGCGCGAGCGGCGGCGCCGGGCGAAGCGGACGGATGCGGACGTCGAGGACGAGCTGCTCGACGCCGCGCGCTGAGCTCCGCGCCTCCTCGCGTGCTATCGTCGTCCCGATCGTGTTCCGACTCCGGGAGGTGAGACCCATGTACACACAGACAGTGGGCGCTCCCCTGAGCCCACGATCGCGCGGCTGACCTCTTCGCCGCCGGGAGCGCCGTTCCGCATCATCGCGAAAGGCGACTCCCATGAACGCTTCTCCTCTTTCCGCGCGCCGTGAGCGCGCACTCGTGCTCGGTGGCGGCGGCGCGACCGGCAATGCGTGGCTGATCGGCGTGGTCGCCGGCCTCGCCGACGCCGGTCTCGACGTGACCATGCCCGACCTGACGGTGGGCACGTCGGCCGGTTCGACGGCGGCCGTGCAGCTGTCCCTCGGTCAGCCGGCGGAGCTGTACTCCGCCGCGCTCACTCCCCCGCCACCCCGCGGCCCGATGCCGGCAGGCGCTGCGGCCAGCGGACTCGACCGCGTGACGTCGCTCATCGCCGCCTCCAGCGACATGGACGACTACCGCCGCCGCATGAGCACGTCGGCTCTGGAGCTCGACGCCTCGGACGACGGCACGCGGTCCGAGCGCTGGCGCGCGATCGCCGCCTCCCGACTGCCCGGCGCCGCGTGGCCGGACCGACGAGTCCTGATCACGGCGGTGGATGCACGAACCGCGTCCGGCGTCGTCTTCGACCGCGACAGCGGCATCGATGTCGTGGACGCCGTGGCCGCGAGCACGTCGAGCGCCCACCCGCTCCGGATCGGCGACGCACGGTACATCGACGGCGGCTACCGGGTGAACGCCGAGAACGCCGACCTGGCGACCGGCTACGAGCGCGTGCTCGTCCTCTCGCCGTTCAACGGACGGTCGCTCGCACCGGAGTCGTGGGGCACGCACCTGGCGGCGCAGGTGGATGCCCTGCGCGCCTCCGGCAGCCGGGTCGAGATGATCGGCCCCGAGTCGGAGGAACTGCACGGCGGCAATGCGATCGACCCGTCGCTGCGCCCGGCCGCCGCCCGAGCGGGCTACGCCCGCGGCCGTGCCTCCGCCCCGGTCGTCGCGGCCCTCTGGGCCTGACCCCCGCACGATTTGCGCCAAATCGCGGCACTAGCGCGAGCCAAGACCGCGATTTGGCGCAAATCTTCGCATCCGCTCGTGGTGAATGCGCGCGATTCGTCGCGAACGCCCACGCGTTCGTGACGAATCGCGGCGGGCGGCTAGGCGAGGGAGATGAGGTCGAGGTAGTCGGGTGTGTAGAGGTCCTCGGTGCCGTCGGGCAGGATGAGGACGCGCTCCGGATTCAGCGCCTCGACCGCGCCCTCGTCGTGGCTGACCAGCACGACCGCGCCCTCGTAGTGGGCGAGCGCGTCCAGGATCTCCTCGCGGCTCGCCGGGTCGAGGTTGTTGGTCGGCTCGTCGAGCAGCAGCACGTTCGCGCCCGAGACGACGATCATCGCCAGCGCGAGGCGCGTCTTCTCGCCACCCGACAGGACGCCGGCGGGCTTGTGCGCGTCGTCGCCGGTGAACAGGAAGGAGCCGAGCACCCTGCGCGCCTCGGTCTCGGTCAGATTCGGCGACGACGACACCATGTTCTGCAGCACGGAGCGTTCGACGTCGATCGTCTCGTGCTCCTGCGCGTAGTAGCCGATCCGGAGGCCGTGGCCGGGCTCGACCTGACCGGTGTCCGGCTTGTCCACGCCCGCGAGCATCCGGAGCAGCGTCGTCTTGCCCGCGCCGTTCAGCCCCAGCACCACGACCTTCGCCCCGCGGTCGATCGCGAGGTCGACGGCGGTGAAGATCTCGAGCGATCCGTAGCTCTTCGACAGGTCGCTCGCCTGCAGCGGTGTGCGGCCGCACGGCGCCGGGGTCGGGAAGCGCAGCTTGGCGACGCGGTCCACCTGGCGCACGTCCTCGAGCCCGGCGAGCAGCTTCTCGGCGCGCGCCACCATCTGGTGCGCGGCCGCGGCCTTCGTGGCCTTCGCCCCGAACTTGGCCGCCTGCAGCTGCAGTGCGCCCGCCTTCTTCTCGGCGTTGGCGCGCTCCTTCTTGCGGCGCTCCTCGTCGGCGGCGCGCTGGCGCTGGTAGTTCTTCCAGCCCATGTTGTAGATGTCGATCACCTGGCGGTTCGCATCCAGGTAGAAGACCCGGTTGACCGTCTCGCCGACGAGGTCGACGTCGTGCGAGATGACGATGAAGCCGCCGGTGTAGTTCTTCAGGAACTCGCGCAGCCACACGATCGAGTCCGCATCCAGGTGGTTGGTCGGCTCGTCGAGGATCATCGTGCGCGCGTCGGAGAACAGGATGCGCGCCAGCTCGATCCGCCGGCGCTGACCGCCCGAGAGCGTCTTGAGCGGCTGATCCAGGATGCGGTCCGGCAGGTTGAGGTTCGACGCGATAGACGCCGCCTCGGCCTCTGCGGCGTACCCGCCGAGCAGGTGGAAGCGCTCCTCCAGCCGGCCGTAGGTCTTCATCGCGGCCTCGGACACCGCCGTGTCGGTGCTCGCCATGTCCATGGTCGCCTTGTGCATCCCGAGCACGATGGAGCCGAGGCCGCGAGCGTCCAGGATGCGCGTGCGCGCCAGATCGTCGAGGTTGCCGGAGCGCGGGTCCTGCGGCAGGTAGCCGAGCTCGCCCGACCGGTCGACCTTGCCTGCGGTCGGCAGCAGGTCGCCGGCGAGCACCTTGGTCAGCGTCGTCTTGCCCGCGCCGTTGCGCCCGACCAGCCCGATCTTGTCGCCGTCGGCGACGCGGAAGGAGACGCCCTCCATGAGGAGGCGCGCGCCCACGCGCAGTTCGAGGTCGTGCACGGCGAGCACAGTTCAGTCCGTTCGTTCAGGGGTGGTCATGCGAGAGTCCCGGCACTCGCGTACCGGGACCCGTCGTTGGTTCAGTTCAGATGGCGAAGCCGAGCGCGCGCATCATGTCGCGGCCGTCGTCGGTGATCCGCTCGGGACCCCACGGCGGCATCCACACCCAGTTGATGCGGAACGCCTCGACGATGCCGTCGAGCGCCTCACCGGTCTGCTCCTCGAGCACGTCGGTGAGCGGGCAGCCGGCACTGGTGAGCGTCATCGAGATGATGAGCGCGTTGTTCTCCTCGTCGAAGGCCAGGTCGTAGATCAGCCCGAGGTCGACGACGTTGATCCCGAGTTCGGGATCCATCACGTTCTTCAGCGCCTCCTCGACCTGGTCGAAGAGCGCGGGGCTCAAAGTGGCGGGCATATGTGGATTCTACCTCCGGTCGCTCAGGCCTCGGCCAGCTCGCCCGCCGCGGCGGACGCGGACTCGGGGGCGTCGATGTAGCGGTCGTAGCCCTCCTCCTCCAGTCGGTCGGCGAGCTCGGGGCCGCCCTGCTCCGCCACCTTGCCGGCGACGAAGACGTGCACGAAGTCCGGCTTGATGTAGCGCAGGATGCGTGTGTAGTGCGTGATCAGGAGGATGCCGAGACCGGTGTTCGCCTTTGCACGGTTCACGCCCTCCGAGACGATCTTGAGCGCGTCCACGTCGAGGCCGGAGTCGGTCTCGTCGAGCACCGCGAACTTCGGCTTGAGCAGCTCGAGCTGCAGGATCTCGTTGCGCTTCTTCTCGCCGCCCGAGAAGCCTTCGTTCACGTTGCGCTCCGCGAAGGAGGAGTCCATGCGCAGCGCGTTCATCGACTCGCGCACGTCCTTCACCCAGGTGCGGATGGACGGGGCCTGGCCGTCGATCGCGGTCTTGGCGGTGCGGAGGAAGTTGGTGTTGGTGACGCCGGGGATCTCGACCGGGTACTGCATGGCGAGGAACAGGCCGGCGCGGGCGCGCTCGTCGACGGTCATCGCGAGGACGTCCTCGCCGTCGAGCGTGATCGTGCCGCCGGTGACGGTGTACTTCGGGTGACCGGCGATCGTGTAGGCGAGGGTGGACTTGCCCGACCCGTTGGGGCCCATGATCGCGTGGATCTCACCCTCGTTGATGGTGAGGTCGACGCCGTTCAGGATGGGCTTGGTGCCCTGTTCCGTCTCGACGGTGACGTGCAGGTCGCGGATTTCCAGCGTGGACATAGTCAGTTGGTTTCTTTCGTAACGCTCGGGTCGATGAAGACGTCTCCGTCGATGATCTCGACGGTGAAGACGGGGACCGGCTCGTAGGCCGGGAGGTTGAGGGGCTTGCCGGTGACCAGCGAGAACTGCGAGCCGTGCGCCCAGCACTCCAGGGTCTCGTCCTCGACGAAGCCCTCGGACAGCGAGATCTCGCCGTGGGTGCAGGTGTCGCCGATGGCGTGGACGTCGCCGGAGGAGTCCTTCACGACGGCGATCGGCACGCCGTCGAGCACCACGCGGGTCGCCTGGTTCTCGACGAGCTCGGCGACGGCTGTGACGCGCTGGCCCGCCATCAGAGCGCGGCCTCGGCCGGGGCGGCCGCCACGGACGTCGCCTCGAGCTCGGCCTCGATCTTGGCCTGCAGGCGCTCCTGCAGAGCCGGCGAACCGATCTGCTGCACGATCTCGGACAGGAAGCCGCGCACGACCAGGCGGCGCGCCTCCTCCTCCGGGATGCCACGGGACTGTAGGTAGAACAGCTGCTCGTCGTCGAAGCGGCCGGTCGCGCTCGCGTGCCCGGCGCCGACGATGTCGCCGGTCTCGATCTCGAGGTTGGGCACCGAGTCGGCGCGGGCGCCGTCGGTGAGCACGAGGTTGCGGTTCTGCTCGTAGGTGTCGGTGCCGACGGCCTTCGGGCCGATCAGCACGTCGCCGATCCACACCGTGCGGGCGCCCTCGCCCTGCAGCGCGCCCTTGTAGGTCACGCGGCTGCGGGTCTCGGGGCCGTCGTGGTAGACGTACACCTGCTGCTCGAGGTGCTGCGTCGCGTCGGCGAAGTAGGCGCCGAGGAGCTCGGCGTCCGACCGCGCGCCGGCGAGGTGCGCCGACGGGTTGAGCCGGACGACGCCGCCGCCGAGGGTGACCGCGACGTGCTTCAGGCGAGCGCCCTCCGACAGACGTGCGAAGTGCGCGGCCACGTGCAGCGCGTCGTCGTCCCACTCCTGCAGCGTGACCACGGTGAGGTCCGCGTCCTTGCCCAGGAGGAACTCGACGTTCTCGGTGAGGTGCGCGGCGCCCGTGTTCTGGAGGATGAGGGTCGCGGTCGCGCCCTCCGCCACCTCGACCACGGTGTGCGCGGCGCGCGGAGCCGCACCGAGACCGGCGCGCGACAGCGTGACCTCGCGGTGGTCACCGCTGAGGTCGGCCGAGATGCTCACCAGCAGCGCCTGCTCGAACGCCGTCCAGGCGTTGGCGGATGCGCGGTCCTCCGGCTTCCCGGCGCGGCCGATGCGCGAGTCCTCGCGGCCGACCCACAGGGTCGAGACGCCCTTCGCGGCCGTCACGTCGTAGACGTAGGGCGAGCCGTCGAGCTCACCGGTGGTCAGCTCCTGAATGCGGGCGACCGGCGTGTACTTCCACATCGGCTCGCGGCCGGTGACGGCCGGGAACTCCGAGACCTCGGTCGAGGTGAACCGCTCCGAGCGGGTCTGCACCGGCACGGGCGCGCGCATGTGCGTCGGCGCCGGCGCGGCCTGAGTGGTCTGCGTCTGCGTCTGAGTGTCCTGCGTCATCCGACGGAGCCTTCCATGCCCATCTCGATGAGCTTGTTGAGTTCGAGTGCGTACTCCATGGGGAGCTCCCGCGCGATCGGCTCGATGAAGCCGCGGACGATCATGGCCATCGCCTCGTCCTCCGGCATGCCTCGCGACATGAGGTAGAACAGCTGCTCCTCGCTCACGCGCGACACGGTCGCCTCATGGCCGAGCTGCACGTCGTCGACGCGAATGTCGATCGCCGGGTAGGTGTCCGACCGGGAGATCGTGTCGACGAGGAGGGCGTCACAGCGGACAGTGTTCGCGGAGTGGTGCGCTGCCGCATCCACCCGCACCTCGCCGCGGTACCCGGCGCGGCCGCCGCCGCGGGCGATCGACTTCGAGACGATCGACGACTGCGTGTACGGCGCCATGTGGATCATCTTGGCGCCGGCGTCCTGGTGCTGGCCGGGGCCGGCGAAGGCGACGGACAGGGTCTCGCCCTTGGCGTGCTCCCCCATCAGGTAGATCGACGGGTACTTCATCGTCACCTTGGAGCCGATGTTGCCGTCGATCCACTCCATGGTCGCGCCCTCGGCCGCAGTGGCCCGCTTCGTGACGAGGTTGTAGACGTTGTTGGACCAGTTCTGGATGGTCGTGTACCGCACGCGGGCGTTCTTCTTGACGATGATCTCGACGACCGCGGAGTGCAGCGAATCGGACTTGTAGATCGGCGCCGTGCAGCCCTCGATGTAGTGCACGTAGCTGTCCTCGTCGGCGATGATCAGCGTCCGCTCGAACTGGCCCATGTTCTCGGTGTTGATCCGGAAGTAGGCCTGGAGCGGGATCTCGACGTGGACGCCCTTCGGAACGTAGACGAAGGAGCCGCCCGACCACACGGCGGTGTTCAGCGCGGCGAACTTGTTGTCGCCGGCCGGGATGACCGTGCCGAAGTACTCCTCGAAGAACTCGGGGTGCTCGCGCAGGGCGGTGTCGGTGTCCATGAAAATGACGCCCTGGGCCTCCAGGTCCT
>JAEWJG010000346.1 GCA_023386675.1 Actinomycetes bacterium | reverse complement strand
CCCCGCCGCCGACGATGAACAGGTCGGGGGTGAAGAGGAACTCGACGGTCGAGTAGTACTTCTGCAGGCGCTTCGCCCACTTCTCCCAGCTCATGTCCTCGCGCTCCTTGGCGGAGTAGGCGGCGCGGGACTCCGCGTCGTGCCCGTCGATCTCGAGGTGGCCGAGCTCCGCGTTCGGGATGAGGATGCCGTCGTAGATCAGCGCCGACCCGATCCCGGTGCCGAGCGTCGTCATGATGACCAGGCCGTCCTTGCCTTTGGCCGCGCCGAACCGTGTCTCGGCGTAACCCGCGGCGTCGGCGTCGTTGACGAAGTGGATGTCGCGGCCGAGGGCCTTCTCGAACAGGTTCTCGGCGTGCAGGCCGATCCAGTCCTTGGCGACGTTGGCGGCGGACAGGGTGACGCCGTGGCTGACGATGGCGGGGAAGCACACGCCGACGGGCGCCTCCGGCTCCTCCTTGGCCAACTGGTCGACGATCTCCTTCGTCGTCTCGACGATGTCGTCGGGCTTCCCGCCCGCGGGGGTGGGCAGCTTCACCCGGTCGCTGAGGAGCTCGCCGGTCGTCAGATCGACCAGACCCCCCTTGATCCCCGTGCCGCCGATGTCGATGCCGATCGCGTGCTTCTGCGAAGTCATGCCTCGAATCTACCGCGCCCACGGCCGTCGCCGCTGTCCAGCGCGTTAGGGGAGCGTGAGGATTTCAGCGCCGCGCTCGGTGACCACGAGCGTGTGCTCGAACTGCGCCGTGATGCTGCGGTCGCGGGTGACGACCGTCCAGTCGTCGGCCCACATCTCCCACTCGTGCGTGCCCAGCGTGAGCATCGGCTCGATGGTGAACACCATCCCGGGCTCCATCACGTCGTCGTAGGCGGGCGCGGCGTCGTAGTGGGGGATGATCAGCCCGGTGTGGAAGGCGGCGCCGACGCCGTGGCCGGTGAAGTCGCGCACCACGCCGTAGCCGAAGCGCTTCGCGTACGACTCGATCGCGCGTCCGATGACGTTGACCTGGCGGCCGGGCGCGACCGCCTTGATCCCGCGGTTCAGCGCTTCGCGGGTGCGGTCGACCAGCTGAGTGACCTCGTCGGACGCCATCCCGGCGATAAAGGTCTGGTTGCTGTCCCCGTGGAAGCCGTTCTTGTACGCGGTGATGTCGATGTTGACGATGTCGCCCTCGTCGATCACGGTGTCGTCGGGGATGCCGTGGCAGACGACCTCGTTGACCGAGCTGCAGATCGACTTCGTGAAGCCGCGGTAGCCGAGCGTGGAGGGGTACGCGTCGTGGTCGAGCAGGAACTCGTGCCCGATCGCGTCCAGCTCCTCGGTCGTGACCCCGGGGCGCACATTCTCGCCGACCAGCGCGATCGCCTTCGCGGCGATCCGTCCGGACTCGCGGATCAGCTCCACCTCGTCCGGCGTGTACACGTCGCCGCGGGTGAACGGCGCGGGCCCCGGGCGCCCCACGTACTCCGGCCGCGGGATGCGGCTCGGCACCGGGCGCATCGGCGTGACGCGGCCGGGGATGAGGTGACCGGCGGAATCCTTGGGCATACGATCAACTCTATGACGAGCGACGAGTACGGCATCAAGCAGGACGCCGAGCACAAGTACTGGTACAACATGAAGACCGGCGAGGTGGAGCAGGGCTTCCTGTCGCCGGCGCCGAACCGCGTCGGTCCGTTCGACACCCGCGAGGAGGCCGAGCACGCGCTCGAGAAGCTCCGCGAGAACTCCGCCAAGTGGGCCGAGGAGGACGCGGAGGACAACCGCTGACCCAGCTCGGCCACCGCCGTCAGAAGCTGTGCTCCTCGGTGGGGAACGACCCGTTCTGCACATCCGCCTTGTAGGCGCGGGCGGCATCGCCGAGGATCGTCTTCAGGTCGGCGTACTGCTTGACGAAGCGCGGCACGCGTCCGGTCGAGAGCCCGGCCCAGTCGGTCCAGACCAGCAGCTGGCCGTCGGTGTGCGGACCCGCGCCGACGCTGATCGTTGGGATGCGCAGCTCGGCGGTGACCCGCTTCGCGACCTCCGCCGGCACCATCTCCAGCACCACCGCGAACGCTCCGGCCTCCTCGACCGCGTGCGCGTCGGCGAGCACCTGCTCGGCCGCGTCGCCGCGCCCCTGCACCAGGTGGCCGCCGAGGCCGTGCTCGCTCTGCGGCGTGAAGCCGATGTGCGCCATGACCGGGATGCCGGCCTCCACGATCCGCTGGATCTGCTCGGCGCTGCGCCGGCCGCCCTCCAGCTTGACCGCGTGCGCGCCGGTCTCCTTCATGAAGCGGACGGCCGTGTGGAGCGCCTCCAGCGGCCCGGTCTCGTAGGAGCCGAACGGCATGTCCGCCACCACGAAGGCGCGCTTGACCGCCTTGGCGACAGCGCGGGTCAGCGGGATGAGGTCGTCGATCGTCACGGGAAGCGTCGTGTCGTAGCCGAGCACGTTGTTGCCGGCCGAGTCGCCGACGAGCAGGAAGTCGATGCCCGCCTCGTCGAAGATCTGCGCGGTCAGCATGTCGTAGCTGGTGAGCCCCGTGAAGGGAGCGCCCTCCTCCTTCGCCGCCTGGAAGTGCCGCGTCCGCACCCGTTTCAGCGACTGCATCGACGAGGTCGTCGGATGGACGGAGGGCACAGGAGACTGCTCGCTCATGCGGCCAGTCTAGTGACGGCGTGTGGGGCGGATCTGGCGGCCGTCGCACCCGCCTCTCCACTAGTCTGGAACCGGCCGAGGAAAGGACCAGGATGGACAAGCAGCGCGACTTCGTTCTTCGCACGATCGAGGAGCGTGGCGTCAAGTTCGTGAGGCTCTGGTTCACCGATGTCGTCGGCACGCTGAAGTCCGTCGCGATCGCCCCGGCCGAGGTCGAGGGCGCGTTCACCGAGGGTCTCGGGTTCGACGGTTCCGCGATCGAGGGCCTCACCCGCGCCTACGAGTCCGACCTGCTGGCACTGCCGGATGCGACGACGTTCCAGATCCTCCCGTGGCGCGGCGAAGTCGACCCCACCGCGCGCATGTTCTGCGACATCACCACGCCCGACGGCCAGCCCGCCGTGTCCGACCCGCGCAACGTGCTGAAGCGGACGCTCGAGAAGGCGGCCGATCGCGGCTTCACCTTCTACACGCATCCCGAGATCGAGTTCTACCTGCTCAAGTCGTCGTCGTTCGGCGAGGAGGGCCCCGTGCCCGTCGACTCCGCCGGCTACTTCGACAACGTGCCGGGCGGCACGGCCCACGACTTCCGCCGCCGCTCGGTCCGGATGCTCGAAGACCTCGGCATCTCCGTCGAGTTCAGCCACCACGAGGCCGGTCCCGGCCAGAACGAGATCGACCTGCGCTACGCCGACGCGCTGACCACGGCCGACAACATCATGACCTTCCGCACGGTCATCAAAGAGGTCGCGATCGAGCAGGGCGTCTACGCGACGTTCATGCCGAAGCCGCTGCAGGGCCACCCGGGCTCCGGGATGCACACGCACATGTCGCTGTTCGAGGGCGACACCAACGCCTTCTTCGAGCCGGGCGCGCAGTACCAGCTGTCCAAGATCGGCCGTCACTTCATCGCAGGTCTCCTGCGTCACGCGCCCGAGATCACCGCCGTCACCAACCAGTTCGTCAACTCCTACAAGCGCCTGTGGGGCGGCGACGAGGCGCCCAGCTTCGTCAGCTGGGGGCACAACAACCGTTCGGCGCTGGTCCGCGTCCCGCTCTACAAGCCGAACAAGGGGCAGAGCTCGCGCGTCGAGTACCGTGCGATGGACTCGGCCGCCAACCCCTACCTCGCCTTCTCGCTGCTTCTCGCGGCGGGGCTCAAGGGCATCGAGGGCCAGTACGAGCTCCCGCCGGAGGCGGAGGACAATGTCTGGGCCCTGTCCGACGGCGAGCGTCGTGCGCTCGGCTACAACCAGCTCCCGGCTAGCCTCGACCATGCCATCTCGTTGATGGAGGACTCGGAGCTCGTCGCGGAGACTCTGGGGGAGCAGGCCTTCAACTACGTGCTGCTCAACAAGCGGCGCGAGTGGTCCGAGTACCGCGCGCAGGTCACCCCGTTCGAGCTGCGGACCAACCTCGAGATCCTCTGACCGCTCCGACGTGACCCGGCCGCAGCTCTCCCTCACCGCCCTGGCGCGCGCCGGGTTCGTGGGGCTCAGCGCGGTCCGCGGGGAGCTCGACGAGCTCGCCGACCTCACCGGACTCGATCCGGAGGCGTTGACGGGCGCCATCTCGGTGGCCGCCGATCCCGACACGGCGCTCGCCTGGGCGCTCCGGCTGGTGCGGCAGGCGCCCGACAGGGCGCGGGCCCGCTTCGCCACCGAGGAGGACGCGCGCCGGCTCTTCCGCGTGATCGGAGCGTCCGAGGGCATCGCCGAGTTCTTCCTCCGTCAGCCCGACCAGTTGGAGGCGCTGGCCCACCCCGCCTCCGCGCTGCCGGACGCCGACGAGCTCCGCGCCGATCTCCTGGATGCGGTGGGGGCCGTCGACGGCCTCGCCGCCGACGCGGACGAGCGCGCGTGGACCGCCCTGCGCATCCGCTATCGCCGCCGCCTCGTGCAGCTGGCCGCCTTCGACCTGGAACAGCCCGATCCCGTCGCCGGATTCGACGCCGTGGCGGCCGCCCTGAGTGACCTCGCCTCGGCCGCACTGGAGGCATCCCTTGCCGTCGCGCGCCGCATGACGATCGGCTCCGGGCCCGGCCGCTACCCGGAGGCGCAGGTGCGCGCCACGCCCTTCGCCGTCATCGGGATGGGCAAGGCCGGCGCCCGCGAGCTCAACTACCTCAGCGACGTCGACGTGATCTTCGTGACCGAGGGCGTCGAGTCCGCGGGCCTCGAACCCGGACGCGCCGTCGACATCGCGACGCGGCTGGCGATGCTGACGATGCGCGGCATCCACGAGCCCGCCATCGAGCCGGGCCTCTGGGAGGTCGACCCCAATCTGCGCCCCGAGGGCAAGGACGGCGCGCTGGTCCGGACCCTCGACTCCCACCTCGCGTACTACGACCGCTGGGCGAAGGGATGGGAGTTCCAGGCGCTCCTGAAGGCTCGCCCGCTCGCCGGCGGCGCCGCCCTCGGCGCCCGGTACGTCGCCGCACTGTCCCCGAAGGTGTGGAGCAGCGCCTCCCGCGAGAACTTCGTGGAGTCCGTGCAGCGGATGCGCGAGCGCGTCACCGACAACATCCCCGACGACGAGGTTCATTACCAGCTGAAGCTCGGGCCCGGCGGCCTCCGCGATGTCGAGTTCACCGTGCAGCTGCTGCAGCTCGTCCACGGCCAGACGGACGAGGAGGTGCGGCAGCGCGACACCCTCTCGGCCCTCGCCGCGCTGGCCGCGCAGGGCTACATCGGCCGGGAGGAGTCGGCCGCCTTCTCGCGCGACTACCGGTCGCTCCGCCTGATGGAGCACCGCCTCCAGCTGCGGCGCCTGACCCGCACACACCTGATGCCGCGCGATGAGGCGGATGTGCGCATCCTGGCCCGGGCCACCGGCCTCGCGCCGAACGCCGACCAGCTGCTGACCGCGTGGAACGAGATCAAGCACCGCGTGCGCGGGCTGCACGAGCGGCTGTTCTACCGTCCACTGCTCAGCGCCGTCGCGACCACCTCGGTGGAGGACGCGCGCCTGGCCGGGGGAGTCGGCCTGACCAGCGCCCAGGCCGAGGCCCGTCTCGCGGCGATCGGCTTCCGCGACCCGCGCGGCGCGCTCGCCCACATCGCCGCGCTGACCGCCGGTGTCTCGCGGCGCGCGACCATCCAGCGCCACCTGCTGCCGGTGATGCTGCAGTGGTTCGCCGACGGCCCCGACCCGGACTACGGCCTCCTCACCTTCCGCCGGCTGAGTGAGGAGCTCGGCGGCACGCACTGGTACCTCCGGATGCTGCGCGACTCCACCGGCGCCGCGGAACGCCTGACCCGGGTGCTGTCGGGTTCGCGCTTCGCGGGAGAGCTGCTCGGCCGCATCCCCGAGTCCGCCCGATGGCTGGAATCGGAGGACGAGCTGCGCCCGCGCTCGGCCGCCCTGCTGCGGGACGAAACCGCAGCGATCCTCGGACGCCACGAGTCCGTCGACACCGCCGCGACAGCGCTCCGGGCCATGCGCCGGCGCGAGATCCTGCGCCTGGCGGTCTCGGGCATCCTCGGCTTCGCCACGATCGACGAGCTGGCTCGCGGACTGAGCGACGTCACCGAGAACACGATCGACGGCGTCCTGAGGGCCATCCGGGCCGCGCGCGACGACGCCGACCAGCTCGAGTTCGCCGTGATCGGGATGGGCCGGTTCGGCGGACGCGAACTCGGCTTCGGCTCCGACGCCGATGTCATGTACGTGTTCCGCCCCCTGGCGGCGGAGCAGGAGGCGGCCAACCGCGCCGCCCTCGCCATCGTCTCCGAACTGAACCGCCTGACGGAGGACAACCGCCTCCCGCTCGACCTCGACATCGGGCTGCGCCCGGAGGGCAAGAACGGGCCGCCGGTGCGCTCGCTGGAGTCGTACCGCGCCTACTACCGACGCTGGTCGCTCACCTGGGAGGCGCAGGCTCTGCTGCGGGCCCGCGGCGTGGCGGGCGACGCGTCACTGCTCGCCGACTTCAGCGATCTGGCCGACGAGGTGCGGTATCCCGCATCCATCGGCGAGCAGGAGGTGCGCGAGGTGAAGCGCATCAAGGCGCGCGTCGAGAACGAGCGCCTCCCGCAGGGCGCCGACCCGTCGCGCCACCTGAAGCTCGGGCGCGGCTCGCTGAGCGATGTGGAGTGGTTCGTGCAGCTCATCCAGCTGGAGCACGCGGCCGCCGTCCCGGCGCTGCGGACACCGTCCACCCTGGACGCGCTGAGCGCGGCCGCCGATCACGGTTTCGTCTCGCAGGAGGATGCCGCCCGCCTGCGCGAGGCCTGGATCTTCGCCTCCCGCACCCGCTCGGCGATGACTCTGTGGACGAACAAGACCGCTGACGTGCTGCCCTCGGACCGCGTGGCCCTGGATGGCGTGGCGCGGCTCATGGAGTACCCGCCGGGCTCCGCGAGCCGCCTGGAGGAGGATTACCTCGCGGTCACGCGGCGCGCCCGCCAGGTCTTCGAGCGTGCCTTCTACGGCGCGCCCCAGCGGCCGACGCCGACGGGGTAGGGCGCGTTTTGGTTGCCAAGACCGTTCGCGCCCACGTGTGGGATAGGATCACTCTGGTGATCAGTGGCTCCCTGATCTGCGGTTAGATTCAGAGGGTTCTATGCGGCCGAGTCCATTAGCTATTCCACTTGAACGGCGCGCGCCGTCAATGCATCGATTGTTTCGATATCCGGCAAAGTTTCACCCTCCGGTTGTAGACGCCCTAATCGAAGCTTTTACGAAACCAGGCCAGGTTATCTTTGATCCGTTTTGCGGCAGCGGTACGACACTTCTTGAGTCGTCTATAGCTGGTAGACGGAGTTCTGGATCTGACATTGACCCTCTCGCAGTCGCCATTGCAACAGCGAAAACTAGGCGATATGAGCTGGAAGAAGTTCGAGAGACGCTTGGTCAGATCAATGCCGCCGCCTCTGACTTTGAGCGTGCCGAGGCTGACTACCGACAGCTGCAGTGGGAAGATCTGACCGAATCTCAAATGGAATCCGAACTGGGGGACCTGCAACTCCCCGCGATTCCAAATTTCAAGCACTGGTTCCGCAATAACGTGGCAGTGGACCTGGCTCGGTTGAAGAGGGTGATTGCTTCCACCGAAGCCTCAGAAAGCGTGCTTGCGCTCGCGTACATACTGTTCGCATCGATCATCCGGAATTCCTCGAATGCGGACCCGGTGCCGGTATCCGGCCTGGAAGTCACTGCACACATGAGACGACTGGACGCTGAAGGGCGGATTATCAATCCGTTCGCGCTGTTTCGCCGCGCAACTCAAAAGGCGTTGGCGGCTGTGGCTGAAGTTAATGCGCTCGTCGACAAGGAGACTCCATCGCCTGCCGTTTCGCTGGCAGACGCAACCACAAGTCGTCCGCCCGAGCAGGTGGACGCGGTTATAACTTCGCCGCCGTATCACAACGCGGTCGATTACTATCGGCGCCATCAGCTTGAGATGTTTTGGCTAGACCTCACCCCGAGTCAAACGGAGCGCCTTGCACTCAAACCTCGATATATTGGCGCCCCTCGCACGCCAGCAGCTCATCCTGCGCTCTCGCTTGCTTGGTCTCCTACAACCGCGGCCGCTCAATGGGAGCGAGCAATGGCGGCGGAAAATGAGCAGCGAGCTCGGGATTTTCGCGCATATATGTCGATGATGAACCAAGTATTCATGAACCTCGGCGCCGTCCTTGAGCCTGGCTCGCCGCTTGTCTTTGTTGTCGGCCGAAGCACTTGGAACGGTGACGCGATTCCCACAGATAGTCTCTTCGTTGAGCTAAGCGATAGCTTGTTCTCGCTCGACCAGCACCTCACCTATCCCGTCCGCAATCGGTATATGTCTTATTCAAGGCGGAACGGAGCCGACATAAACGAGGAGCATGTACTCGTCCTGCGTCGCAGGTGACGAGACCAGACAGGAGCCGTCATGACAAATACGGATGCTTTGCCGGACACCGTGGAGATCGGGGTGGGCGCTTCTCTTAGTGCAGCAGGGCAGGATCGCGGGCCAGTGACCGTGCGACTGTCGCGGGAGCTGATTACGCTCCTGAGTGAGCAGCTTTATACCAGTCCCTCGAAAGCGATCGAGGAGCTCGTTGTCAATTCATTTGACGCGGATGCGGCCAACTGTTGGGTCTTTGTCCCTTCAGCTTCACCGGGCACCGAGGCGGAAAGTCTAGAGCTCATCGCTGTCCTGGATGACGGTGTTGGCATGGACGTGGACGGATTGACTGATCTTTGGCGAGTTGGTGCTTCGAACAAGCGAGACGAGACCGTCGCTCGAGCGAGGTCCCGAACGCAGATTGGTAAGTTCGGAATCGGCAAGCTCGCAACGTACGCTTTGGCTTCCCGCGTCACATACATTACGTCGACGGGGACGGGCGAAATCTTGTCCGTCACACTATCGTACGAAGCGTTCAAATCGTCGCCTGACGGGACTAACGAAACCCCAGTCGAGCTGACTCTCAAGTCTCTTCAACCAGAGGATGTTACAGAGCAGCCCCAGATCAAAGTCCTTATGGAGGCTAATGGCCTGGACGCTTACTCGTTTCTAGCCCCCTCGCGGCATTGGACTTTGGTACTCCTTGAGGAGTTCAAGCCCGCCGTTGCAAAGCTCTCGGCGCGTCGGTTGCGCTGGATTCTCAGCTCGGCCATGCCGATCTCCGAATTCACGCTGTTTCTTAACGGTCAGCGCGTCGAATCAAGCAAGGCTGAACACGAGGCGGTCGTCGAATTTGCCGTGGGAGATCTACCGCAGGATCGCCTCGACAGGCTTGAAGCCAAGACCGGGCTCGTTTGGTCCCGTACTCGTGACGGCCTTTCGAATGCTCTGCTTCCCTCCGGCGTAACGGGAACCGCGATTGTGACGGACAAATCCATTTACGGTGGCAAGAGCGCAGACCTCATTAGGTCACACGGCTTCTTCGTGAGAGTCCGCGAGCGACTGATCGCTGAGGACGATCCGCTTTTCGGCGTCCAGCCTCTCAGCTACGAAGTTTTCAACCGATTCCGCGCCGACGTCGAGGTCGACGACCTGGACGCGGACCTTACTGCTCCTCGCGAGGGTGCCGGCATCTCGGAACGCGTTAGCGCGGTGCAAGACCTTCTAGTTGAGATCTTCAACGAAGCCCGCAGTCGCTACCTGGAGCACGAGAGGGCTCGGTTTGATCAAACGACACGCCGCGAGGACAAGCGCAGTTACGTTTACCCGAGGTTTGTCGAACGGCCCGTCGCGGACGCACTGCTTCGTGACGACGAAGCGGATCAGGGTCTTCAAGGAGCTGGCAGTGAAGCTGACGAATCGTGGTTCTACCTGCGCGAACCAGACCCAGCCGACCTGTCGGACCTGACTCAACAGCTGTACGCGACTGAATCCCGTGCTCCCTACCTTTTTGAACTAGAGCAAGAAGGTCGCGAAGCACGGCTTGTGGCGTTTGACCCGAGGTCGAGGGTGTTTCGTGTCAATGCTGACCACGAGCTTTCCCTAGCGTTTAAGGACAACCCGGCGTCGCGCGATCTCTTGTACAACCTAGCCACTGCGGAAGCGCTTCTCGAGGTTTACCTAAGAGAGGTTGGCCTTTCTCCGGCGCTCGTCGGTGAAGTCCTCGAACGGCGAGATGGGCTGTTCAGAAGCCTGGCGAGAGAGCAAACCAACTCTCCGGCGGCGATTGCGGCTTCCCTTCGCGACGCGAAAGACTCCGAGCATGAGCTCGAAGTAGCACTCGTGATTGCCGCTCGAGCGCTAGGTTTCGTCGCCAAACACGTGGGAAACGCCGGAAAGGCCGATGGAATTGCGCGCTTCAGCGATTACCCGGCTGGTCAGAAGAAAATAACTCTGGAGGCAAAGTCAAGCGCTAGCGTTCCCTCGTTGTCCGCGATCGACTTCGCCGGTCTTCAACAGCATATGAAGGACGAGGCTGCGGACGCCTGCCTTCTAGTCGCTCCATCGTATCCAGGAGGTAGCGAGGGGAACAATGCCGCTGCTGCAAAGCGGGCTCGAGAACTTCGAATTAGTTGCTGGACGATTGACCAGTTAGCGCGCGTCGTTGAAGCGCTTGCAACGTACGACATCACGGCGCGCTCCGTTCTCGACATTGTGTTGAACCGATTCACGCCGGAACAGGTTGCGGCGGCCGTGGACGAGTTGCTAGCGGATTCTAGTAATGCGCCGAGGGCGCTGGCTGCGCACATGCTCAGTGCGTTGCGCGACCTCGAGAAGGTGGGTCCGTCGGATCGACAGAGGAGCATCGACATGCTTGTCCCACTACTGGGCTTGGGTGGGATAACGGCGTCCAGCGGGGAGCTGCGGACCGCACTGAAGCAGCTCGCGGCGGCAAGCAACGGAGCGATCACCATCCGCGACAACGATCGCTTTGCACTAAACACTTCCGTGGAGGAGCTGGAGCGCCGTGTAGCGCCATGGGCAAACAATGGCAGTTCCAGTCGACACGGAAGCTTGTTCCACAACGACTCGACCCGAAACGGGATGACTCCCGAGGTGGACTAGGAGGCAGCGGCCACAGACTGGTTGTCGCGAGAAGCTAGTGCTGGCGCCGAATGCGCCGCGCCAACATAAGTTTTCGCTATCACCGTAGTCAACTCCGCGAAAACCGATCCTCCTCGAGGAGGTGGGCGCGTCGAAGATGGACGGCCACAAGCAGGCATGTGTGACGAGCTTTTCTGATGGTTTCGCGGATCCCGACACCGCGGACGTTATCGGATTCAGCTCGTTCAGGCTGGCGATAACGAGCTATGTCGGGGGAGGAGCGATCCACGACCGACGGGCGAATCTACTACCGGGTCGGACTCGCTCGCGGCGCTCGCGCGCGGGATCTCGCAGGCCCGCTGCCGGGTTCGAGCCGATACCGGCGGAGTGAGAGGACGCTCTGGAGTATCGGCATGACCGACGGCGCCCATTCTCGCCGGCGATCCCGACCGGTGGTATGGCGGACAGCGACGGTCGCGTCCGCTGGCGGGACGGCCCGTCTCAGACCGACACAGGCGCACCGGCTCTGGCCAACGGCTTTAGTGTGACGGGGTTCGGGCTCGCGTATGCCGCGTTACTGGCAGCGACGTTCATCGGTGTGCTGGGCGGCGTACTGAGGTCTCGGCTGTACGAGCGGCACCCTGAGACAGCGAAAGGGCCGCACCCCTCTCGGGATGCGGCCCTCTCGTGACGCCTGACGCGGATCAGACCCCGTAGTACAGCTCGTACTCGAAGGGGTGCGGACGCTGTGCGAGCGGCTTGATCTCCTTCTCGCGCTTGTACTCGATCCAGGTCTCGATGAGCTCCGGGGTGAACACGCCGCCCGCGGTGAGGAAGTCGTGGTCGGCCTCAAGCGCGTCGAGCGCCTCGCCGAGCGACGCCGGCACCTGCGGGATGTTGCGCGCCTCCTCCGGCGGGAGCTCGTAGAGGTCCTTGTCGACCGGCTCGTGCGGTTCGATGCGGTTCTTGATGCCGTCGAGGCCCGCCATCAGCTGCGCGGCGAACGCGAGGTACGGGTTGCCGGAGGCGTCGGGCGCGCGGAACTCGATGCGCTTCGCCTTCGGGTTGGAGCCCGTGATCGGGATGCGGATGGACGCCGAGCGGTTTCCGGCCGAGTAGACCAGGTTGACCGGGGCCTCGAAGCCGGGGACCAGGCGGTGGAACGAGTTCACCGTCGGGTTCGTGAAGGCGAGGACCGCAGGGGCGTGCTTGAGCAGGCCGCCGATGTACCAGCGGGCGACGTCGGACAGGCCGCCGTAGCCGGCCTCGTCGTAGAACAGCGGCTTGCCGTCGTTCCACAGCGACTGGTGGGTGTGCATTCCCGAGCCGATGTCGCCGAACAGCGGCTTCGGCATGAACGTCGCCGTCTTGCCCCACTCGCTCGCCGTGTTCTTCACGATGTACTTGAACTTCAGGATGTCGTCCGCGGCGTGGACCATCGTGTCGAACTTGTAGTTGATCTCGCCCTGGCCGGCGGTGCCGACCTCGTGGTGCGAGCGCTCGACCTCGAGGCCCGCGTCGACCAGCTTGAGGACGATGTCGTCACGCAGGTCGGCGTGCTGGTCGACCGGCGAGACGGGGAAGTAGCCGCCCTTGTACGGGGTCTTGTTGGCGAGGTTGCCGCCCTCTTCGGTGCGGCCCGAGTTCCAGGCGCCCTCGCTAGAGTCGACGGAGTAGAAGCTCGAGTGCTGGTTCACCTCGTAGCGGACGTCGTCGAAGATGTAGAACTCCGCCTCCGGGGCGAAGAACGCGGTGTCGGCGATGCCGGTCGACGCGAGGTACTTCTCCGCCTTCTTGGCGACCTGACGCGGGTCCTTCGCGTAGATCTCGCCGTTACGCGGGTTGTAGATGTCGAACACCATGATGAGGGTGCGCTCGGCGCGGAACGGGTCGACGTACGCAGTCGACACATCCGGGATGAGCTGCATGTCGGACTCGTGGATCGACGCGAAGCCGCGGATCGAGGAGCCGTCGAACAGCTGGCCGACGGAGAAGAAGTCCTCGTCGACGGTAGCGGCGGGGATGTTGAAGTGCTGCTGCACACCGGGAAGGTCGGTGAAGCGGATATCAAGGAACTTCACGTCAGTGTCCTTGATGAACTTGAGCACCTCGGAAGAATCACGGAACATGCGGACGACTCCCAAATGGCTTTGCGGGTGACTGGGGCTGCGCGTGCAACCCACTCGACCACGCTAGGGGGAGGCCGTTTCCCGGGGGTCACGCGAATGTTTCCAACATGTTACGCGTACCCCGGCCGGGTAGACTCGCCAGGTGCCGCAGAACCCCTCGAACCGCCCAGGCGACATCGCCCCCAGCCGCTATCCCGGGGAACGTCTCGGACTGCCCGAGGCCGGCCCGCGCTCGGTGGGCAGGGTGGGCCGGCGCATCGGGGCGATCGTCGTGGACTGGGCGATCGCGTCGTTCCTGTCGTTCGCGTTCTTCCACTACGACCAGTGGGCGACGCTCGGCCTGTTCGCGCTTCTGCAGGTCGTGTTCATCCCGACGATCGGCGGCAGCCTCGGTCACCGCGTCTTCGGGATGCGCGTGGTCGCGGTCCGCGGCGGCTGGGTGGGCGTGTGGCGTCCGGTCGTCCGCACTCTGCTGCTGTGCGTCGTGATCCCGGCTCTGGTGTGGGACTCGGACCAGCGCGGCTTCCACGACAAGGTCGCCGGGACCGTCCTCATCCGCGCCTGACGCGCGCGGCGCGGTCGGGTCTGCTCAGCGAGCGCGCTGCGCGCGGACCTTCATCGGGTCGATGCCCTTCGGAATCGGCATCTGGTTCTCCATCGACTGGAGACGGTTGCTGATCGCCAGGACCTCGGCCTTGGTGAGGGTCGGCTTGATCTTCGCGAGGGTGCGCGGCACCTTGTGCAGGGCGACCGAGTCGGCGTCCGGCCCGACGCTGATGATCGTCACGGGGACGTTCGGCAGCACGCGGTTCACCTTGCGGCGCTCCTCGTCGACCATGCGCTTCGTGCGCGTCGCCGGGCCCTCGCTGATCAGCACGACGCCGCCGCGCCCGGTCGCCCGGTACACCGCATCCTGCGTCTTGCCGTTGACCGCGACCGGCATCTCGGACCCGCGCCAGCTGCGCTTCAGCGACGACCGCAGGACGGCGCCGACCGCTCCTGGCTGGCCCTCGATCTGCGAGTACGCCGCACGCTCCGCCCGTCGGCCCAGGATGATGAGCGCGACGAGGACGCCGGCGAGCACGCCGGCGAGGATCCACAGCACCATCGTGAAGACGTTGCCGCCGGACAGGAACACCGCGAGCAGCACGCCCACGATGATCGGCAGGACAGCCCCCAGGACGATGTAGAGGACCGCGCGGTCGTCGTAGCGACGGGTCATCTGGAAGACCTGCCACATCTGCTTCAGACGGCCGGGCTCCTTGGTGGACTTGTCCTTTGCCATAGCTCCAAGGATACCGGCTCGGCGGTCTTCCAGATGACCCCGTTCGCTGCTGGGAGAGCCCTCTCAGGAGACGGCTTGCGCGAAGCCGAGCGAGGCGTCCGCCAGGTGCCGCAACTCGTCGGGAACTGGCCGTCCCTTCGCCTGCATCGACTGCGCCCACAGCCGGCCTGCACGATACGACGAGCGCACCAGCGGGCCCGCGAGGACGCCCAGGAAACCGATCTGCTCTGCCTCTTCCTTGAGCTCGACGAACTCGTTGGGATGCACCCACCGCGCCACCGGGAGATGCCGCGGGCTCGGCCGCAGGTACTGCGTGATCGTGATGATGTCCGTCCCGGCGTCGTGGAGGTCGCGCAGCGCCGTGCTGATCTCGTGACGCTCCTCGCCCATCCCGAGGATGAGGTTCGACTTCGTGATCAGGCCGGCGTCGCGTCCCTGGGTGAGGACGTCGAGCGAGCGCTCGTAGCGGAACGCGGGCCGGATGCGCTTGAAGATGCGCGGGACCGTCTCCACGTTGTGCGCGAACACCTCCGGGCGCGCATCGAAGACCGCACCGAGGTGGACGGGGTTGCCCGAGAAGTCGGGCACCAGGATCTCGACGCCCGTTCCGGGGGACTGGCGGTGGATCTCGCGGATCGTCTCCGCGTACAGCCACGACCCTTCGTCCTCCAGATCGTCGCGGGCGACACCCGTCACGGTGGCGTAGCGCAGCCCCATCCGCTGGACGGACTCGCCGACGCGGCGCGGCTCGTCCCGGTCGAAGTCGGCCGGTTTCCCGGTGTCGATCTGGCAGAAGTCGCAGCGGCGCGTGCACTGCGAACCGCCGATGAGGAACGTCGCCTCCCGGTCCTCCCAGCACTCGTAGATGTTCGGGCAGCCGGCCTCCTGGCACACGGTGTGGAGGTCCTCCGACTTCACCAGACTCTGCAGCTGGCGGTACTCCGGCCCCATCTTGGCCTTGGTCTTGATCCACTCGGGCTTGCGCTCGATCGGCGTCTGGGCGTTGCGGACCTCGAGGCGCAGCATCCTGCGCCCCTCGGGTGCGGCGCTCACGCGACAGCCCCCGCGGGGGTGAACTCGAGGTCGAACGCGTCCTGGACGAGCGGCGCGACCTCCTGCGGCGTGACGGTGCGACCGAGGACGCGGGAGATCGTCGTGACTCCTGCGTCGCGGATGCCGCACGCGACGATCCGGTCGTAGGCGTCGAGGCTGTTGGAGCAGTTCAGCGCGAAGCCGTGCATGGTGACGCCTTCCGCGACACGGATGCCGATGGCGGCGATCTTCTCGTCCCGGACGGCTCCTGGGTTGTTCTCCGGCCGCAGCCACACGCCTGACCGGCCCTCGATCTGCTCGCCGGTGACGCCGAGGCGGCCGAGGACGTCGATGAGGACGCGTTCGAGCGCACGGACGTAGCCGACGACGTCGATGGGGTCGTGGAGGCGGAAAATCGGGTACCCGACGAGCTGCCCCGGCCCGTGCCAGGTGATCTTGCCGCCGCGGTCGACGTCGACGACGGGGGTCCCGTCGGTCGGACGTTCGTCCGGGGCGGTGCGCTTGCCCGCGGTGTACACCGGCGGGTGCTCGAGGAGGATGACGGTGTCTGGCGCCCGGCCTGCGACGACAGCGGCGTGCAGGGCACGCTGCTGCTGAAGGGCCTCGAGATACGGCACGGAGTTGGCGCTTAGCCCCGTGACGTCATACGTGGTCACGGGGCCAGTCTATGCGGGGAGTTGTCCACACGCCGAAGACCGCATGAGTTATCCACTGATTCGGGCCGAGCTGGGACGCCGTTCGTGTGAGCGACTGGGATGGAGACGTGATCAGAAAACCGCGTTCCGTCCGTTCCATGCCCGCCGACGAGTCCCAGGCCCTGCGCGCCGCCGTGCAGCTCGCGAGGGCGGAGGGGTGGCAGGTGTCGGCTCCGGCCTGCAGAGCACCAGCTGAGGCTCGCGTGGTGGTGGCCGGGTCGGGTTTGGGCAGGCGATGCCTGCTGCGTGTGCGTGAGAGGCGGGTGCCGGAGCCGGTGGACACGGCGGCCCGCGAAAGTGCCGCGTCCGAGCATGTGGTCGGCGTGGTGCGCCGGTTGGGCGAGCGTCGCGTCCGTGGGCGGGAGTGGGACGCGGTGCTGCTGCAGTACCCGGAGCGGGGTGACCTCGAACGGCTGCTGGGGGGCGGCGGCGGTCTGCGGGGCGGCGAGGCGGCGACCGTGCTGCTCGGGGTTGCCGGAGGCGTGGCCGCACTGCACCGCGCCGGGTGGGCGCGTCCCGGGTTGAGCCCGAGCGCAGTCGTGTTCGCCGCTGACGGGTGTCCAGCGCTCGACGATCTCGATGCAGTGGTGCCGTACCACCCGGAGGCGGCGGTCGCCGACGCCGAAGCGTTCTACGGGTTCGCCCGGGCTCTGTGCCTGCGCGTGGTCGACGGTACGGGGATGTCCTTGCTCGGCGCCGTCGAGAGAGGGTTGCGGCACGGCACATGGGCGCAGGTGGAAGCATCGGTGCTGGCCGCGGTGGCGCCGGAACCGGTCTCGGTGCAGGAGCGGGGGTGCGACGAGACAGGTGTCACCCCGGCCGGCGCTCCCGCGGTTCGCCGACGGTGGGGTGTACGGACAGCCGTGGCGTCCGCGATGGAGTTCCTCGACGGCGATCCGGTCAGTGTGTTGCGCGGACGACTCGGCGCATGGCTTCGTCGCCGGCCCGCGGTGGTCGTCGCCGGGCTGGTCCCGCTCGTCGCCGCGGTGGCGATCGTCGCGCTCCTGCCGGCGCCGCCCGCCGAGAGTGCCGCGGTGCGGACCGCCTCGACGCCGTCGAGTGCGCCACCGAACGCCGTATCCGCAGCGCCGACCGCTTCGACCACTCGATCAAGCGGGGACTCGACCGCGACACCGACGGCGACACCGCCCGCGCCCGAGGGGATGGCCGCGAACGATCCGGTCGTGGCGGCTGCCGCCGTCCTCGAGGCCCGGCATGCCTGCTTCGCTCAGCGGCCGGGGTCGGCCGGCTGCCTGGAGGCGGTGCTCGACGCTGAGCAGACGTTCGCCGCCCAGGAGGCCGATGCTCTCGACCGGTCGGGAGCGGCCGAGGAACGCGACTTCTCCGGCGCGTCGCTCAGCCTGATCGAGCGGTGGGGTGACGCCGCGCTCATCGCGGCCGCGCCGGACCGTGCCCGCACCCCGAAAAGCGAACCGGCCTCGCTCCTGCTGGTGAGGAACGAGGCCGGTTGGCGACTGCGGGCGGTGTACCCGTGAGCGGGTCAGAGTCCGAGGTTGCCCTCGAAGTTGCCGCCCTCGAGACGGTTCTTGACCGCCACGAGGAAGCGGGCTGCGTCGGCGCCGTCCACGATGCGGTGGTCGTACGAGAGCGCCAGGTAGACCGTCGAGCGGATGGCGATGGAGTCCGAGCCGTCCGCCGACACGACGACCGGCTTCTTCGTCACGATGCCGGTGCCCAGGATGGCGACCTGCGGGAGGAAGACAAGCGGGGTGTCGAACAGCGCGCCACGCGAACCGGTGTTGGTCAGCGTGAACGTGCCGCCGGCGAGCTCGTCCGGCTTCAGACGGTTGTCGCGGGTGCGCTCGGCGAGGTCCGCGATCTCCTTCGCCAGGTTCGCGATGTCGAGGTCCGACGCGTTGCGCACCACCGGGGTGAGCAGGCCGCGCTCGGTGTCCACGGCGATGGAGATGTTCTCGTGGTCCGGGTAGACGATGCTGTCACCGTCGACGGTGGCGTTGATGACCGGGTAGGTCTTGAGCGCCTCGGCGGCAGCCAGGGCGAAGAACGGCAGGAAGGAGAGCTTCACGCCGGTCTTGGCCAGGAAGTCGCCCTTCACGCGGTCACGGAAGGCGGCGACCTTGGTGACGTCGACCTCGACGACGCTGGTCAGCTGAGCGGTGGACTGCATGGAGACCACGGCGCGCTCGGCGACGACCTTGCGGAGGCGCGACATCGGCTGCGTGGTGCCGCGCAGCGGAGAGACCTCGGGAGCCGGCGCCGCGGCCGCCGGAGCGGCGGACTCGGACGCGGCGGGAGCAGCGGCCTGGAGGATGTCCTCCTTGCGGATGCGTCCGCCGACACCGGTGCCGGTGACGGTCGACAGGTCGACGCCCTGCTCGTTCGCGAGCTTGCGGACGATCGGGGTCACGTACCCGGCGTTGCCGGCGTGCGCGCCCGACGAGGGCTGCGCGGGAGCGGCCTGTGCGGGAGCGGCGGGAGCCGGAGCGGCGGCCTGCGCCGGAGCGGCCTGCGCCGGAG